>NZ_RIBZ01000031.1:0-42266 GCF_003721215.1 Streptomyces botrytidirepellens | reverse complement strand
CGGCCAGCTCCTCCACGGCCCGGCGCAGGGCCGGGCCGTGGTCCCGGGGAAGCAGCAGGGTGCCACCGGACGGACCAGCCAGGGTGATCCACTTCTGCCCGGGACCGGGCGGCGCCCCCTGGACGGCGTCGGCACCGCCCGCAGCGAGCAGAGACCGCATCACGCGCTCCCGGTGGGCCTCGGCGGCGGCCAGGACGAGCGAGTCCTCGCGCGGGCCGACCCAGCGCAGAGCGAAAGGACCGTCGTCCCCGGGGCAGTGCACGCCGAAATCGCTGACGAGCGCGGCTAGGACACGCATTTCAAGGTCTTGCTGGGCACGGGTGGACGCCGCGGGAAGGACATCTGCGTGGCGCCGTACTTCGTTCAGGGCGGTGGCGTGCGGTTCGCCGGTGTAGAGACGGCGGGCGCGCGTGCGGCGCTGGGTGATGGTCGAGGCCACGGCGTACTCCGTATCGGCAAGGCCGTGCGTCCCGGCACCGCAGCCCTGCAGGAGTCGTCCTGGGCGCTGAAGGTGAGGACTGGCCGTGGCCGCATTTTGCCGCCAGGGAACGCGTCGCGAATAGCCGGGAAACAACGCAGGCGGTCGGGCCGCCGTACAGCCCTGTCCACCCGCACGGTAGCAGCGCACAGCCAGCCGATCGTGCCATGACGACACCGCGTGTCGCGCCTCCTCCCCCATCCCGCGCTGCGCGACCCGGAGATCATCCGCAGCCCCGGCCGCCCCGCCCGGCGGAACGTTCACTGCCGAGCCCGGCCAGCCACCAACCCGTCCTGGCACCGTGGTGACACCCTTCCGGCGCAGGAAACGCCCTGCACCGGGAGGCGCAGCCGCCCGGCCGCCGCGCCCCGCACCGCAGCGGCCGTGACCTGCGCAATAGGCTCGTTGCTGTCGCCAAGCCGCCATGGGGGGAGGGAAGAGATGAGGAGAGCGAGGGACCACTGGAGTGAGCATGCGGCCTGCCTCAGCGCAGACCCGGACGAGTTGTTCGCGGACGGTACCGGTCAGAACCGGGCCAAGGCAGTCTGCACGGAATGCCCGGTACGCACCGAGTGCCTGGCCGACGCCCTCGACAACCGCATCCAGTGGGGCGTTTGGGGCGGCATGACCGACAAAGAGCGCCGAAAATTGCTGCGCCGCAGACCCAACGTCGCCTCCTGGCGGCAGATCCTGGAAGACGCCCGTCGCGAACACGAACGGCCGCCCACCAACTGACCGTTCGTCCCGTGACGCAGACGGCTGACCCGCACGAGGGATCGGCCCGCGCACCCGTCAACCAGACGGCGGGAGCGGGTGAATACCCAGGTCACACGCGTGGGAGCCCGGTACGCAAAAAGTAGCTCTGTGTGATGTATGGTCGGCCCGAACTGCATAAAAAAGGCGCTTGGGCGCCTCAATTGGGTCCGCTGCTACACGGGAGGGGTAATGACCGACCGAGACGAGCCCGTCGAAGTGAGGCTTCGCAGGGTCATCAAGGAAGTCCTGACCTTGACCTGCGAGACGCACACCGACCTGGGGCGCGCCCTCGGGATGCCCGGCAGGCTGGTCACGCGCCGCCAGAAAGGCACCACCCAGTGGAGTGTGCCCGAACTCGGCCTGCTTGCCGGCCATTGGAACATTCCGCCCTGGTGCCTGCTGTCCGACCTGCCCAACGTCCTGACGGAGCTTCCCGAAAAGCGGGTCGCTGCGCTGCGGCGCGCCAAGGGACATCAGCCGGTTCCCTTCAAGCCGCCGGCCCCGAAGCCGTCGGCCCCGGTCGCGGCGTGACATGGAAGCGGCCCGGGACCGTAGTCCCGGGCCACAAGAAGGCCTCGCGCTCTCTCCTCGCTAAAGGTGCCGCGAATCCTTCCCGATCAAGCCGTGATGCGCTCCGCCCGCATCACCCCGGCCCGGGTCACCCCGGGCACGCCCTCCACTGTACTGGGGAGGCGCCGCCGATGGGATGTCGGCGTACGGGGCGAGAGGGCGGAGCCGCACGCAACACGGCGGAAAAAGGACTCTGTGATGGCCAGAACCCCATCCCCCCACCTCGGGAGCCCGGGCCGTGCCTCGCCCCGCCACTTCGCCCGCTGGTGCGCCGAGCAGGGCTGGTTCGTCCACCCGCTCGCCCCCGGCCTGAAGATCCCGCCGGCGAACTGCGCGCGCTGCCGCGAGACGATCGCCGGGCAGCCCAACCCGGACTACATCCCGCACAAGGTCGAGGAATGCCGGTGCATCGCGGCAGGCCGCCACTGCCACGGCGTGCGGGCCGCCACCACGGACCTGGCCCTGATCGACCAGTGGTGGAGTGAGAACCCGGCATACGGCATCGGCATCGCCGCCGGACCGTCCAACTTGCTGATCGTCGACCTCGACCTGCACCAGTCGACACCGCCGGATCCGGAGAAGATCCTGCCGGGCCTCGACCTGCCCGACGACCTCGACCCTCAGTCGATCCGCTCCGGACTCGACGCACTCGACCTGCTGTGCTCCCTGCGCCGCGCGCCGCTGCTCACCGAGTCCCCCGAGACGTTCAGCGTTCGCACCCCCAGCGGGGGCCTGCACCTGTGGTACGCCGTCGCCGACGGCAGCCAATGGTGCATGGACAGCCGCGGACGCCTGGGCTGGCAGATCGACATCCGCGCCGACCGGTCCTACGCGGTCGCCCCCGGCACCCGCACCCGCGACGGCCTCTACATGCCCGAGGGGGCCTGCCGGACGCCCGCGCCGCTGCCGCGCTGGCTCGCCAACGACCTCGCGCGGACCGGACTCAAGCGCCGCACCCCGCTGCGTCAGCCGCTCGCCCGCCCGAACCTGCCGGACTTCGCGGCCGGACGCGGCTACGTCGCCACCGCCGTACGAGAGGAACTGGAGGCCGTCGCCGCGTGCCGCAGCGGCCGCAACGACCAGCTGAACAAAAGCGCGTTCAGCCTCGGACAGCTGGTCGGGGCCGGACTGGTGAACCGTGACGACGTACACCAGGCCCTGACCGAGGCGGCCCAGGCCGCCGGGATCGACCCGCACGAGACCAAGGCCCAGTCCACGATCCGCCGGGCGCTCGAGGCCGGCTCCCGGGTGCCACGCCGGATTGGGGCCCCGACATGACCGAGACGACCACCCAGCGCACCGTGCCCGCCCCCACCGCCGATCGCGAGGAACAGCACGAGTCCGCCGCCTACCCCCGCGCCGCCCAGGCCGCGGACGCGATGACCGCGCACCTACCGCAAAGAGAGGAACGCGAATCCGACAGCGGCCGCCCCCGGCAGGCCGACATCCTGCGGACGATCGGCGAGACCGGATACCGCTTCGTGCGCAGCGACCAGACCATCTACGCGGTACAGATCGGCGGCGGCCCCATCGCCCGCCCCATCCGCTCCAAAGGCGGCGGCGGAGGCACCGGGTCCCTGCGCCAATGCCTGATCCGCGAATACGTCCTCAGCACCGGACGCACCCCCGCCCAGGGCAGCATCGCCGACGCGATCGCCGCACTGGAAGCGATGGCCATGGACAGCGAGAGCCAGGACGTACACCTGCGGGTCGCCGGAGACCAGGTCGACCAGTGGACGACCTGGCTCGACCTGGGACGAAGCGACGGACTCTCCGTGTGCATCGAACGCGGCAGCTGGGCGGTGCTCATTCCCCAGCACGGCGAGGGCCCGCTATGGCGGCGCAGCCGTCTGGTACACGAGCTCCCCGTCCCCGAACGGTCCTCCACCGGCTGGCAGCACGGGATTGAACTACTACGCCGGATCCTGCCGGTGAGTGCCGAGTCCTACCCGATGGTCGTCGCCTGGTGCATGGCCGCGCTGCGCCCGGACATGCCGCGCCCGCTCGCCGGGATCCTCGGCGAGCAGGGCACCGGCAAATCGACCCTGTGCCGGATGATGGTGCGCCTCGTCGACGGCAGCAAAGCCCACCTGCGGTCCGTGCCAAAAAGCGAGGACGACCTCGCGGTGACCACAGCGGCCGGGTGGTGCCTGGCACTGGACAACCTCTCGGGCATGCCAGGCTGGCTCAGCGACTTCCTCTCCCGCGCGGTCACCGGAGACGCCCTGACCAAGCGGGAGCTGTACTCCGACGACGAGGTGGCGATCCTGGTCTACCGGCGTCCGGTACTGCTGACCAGCATCGAAATGGGCGTCCTGCAAGGCGACCTGGCCGAGCGGATGCTGCCCATCCAGCTCGAACCCATCACCGGCAAGAACCGGCGCACCGAGCGCCGCCTGTGGGAGGCGTACCACAGCTCCCACCCCGAGATCCTCGGAGGGCTGCTCGAACTGGCCGCCCTGGTGTGGGCCAAGCTCCCGGAAGCCTCCGACAAACTCGCCGAACGCCCACGCATGGCGGACTGGGCCGAGATGCTCTGGGCGCTGGACGAGGTCACCGGCTGGCACACCCTTGACACCTACACCGGAGCGCAAGAAGACCTCGTCGACGACGTCATCGAGGGCGACCCGGTGGCAACCTCCGTCCTGCGCTGGGCCACCAGCCGCCTCACCCCCTGGACCTGGGAAGGCCAGGCGTCCCAACTCCTCAACGAACTTGAGGTGCCGCCCAACACCGACAAAGAGAAGGACTGGCCGCGCACCCCGGCCGTCCTGTCCGCCCGCCTGCAGCGCGCCGCCCCCGCGCTACGCCGCCGTGGGGTCGACGTCCGCAAACTGCCGCGCACCAAGTCCGGCCGTCCCCTGCAGATCTCCACCCAGACAGACACACCGACCGGCTGAAACCGTTGCCGGGGGCCCCGCGCAGCACGGTGCGGGGCCCCGGCAACGGGGTTCCAGCGGAACGCCTGAAAGGCCGACAGATCCAGCAGGTTGGAGATACTCACCGAAGGCAAAGGACCGCAGGAAGCGGCCTTGACCGTTTGGCCCCCGAAGACGGCACGGCCCGTCACGGCTGGCGAGCGGCGGCGCGCCCGGTATGTCCTGCTGCGGATTGGCATGCTGCCGAGGTGACGAGGCGATAGCAGCTGCACGAGACGGTGAGGAGGGCACCGCTGAGGTCGCCGAGCTGGTCGAAGACTTCGGCCAGTGTTTCTCGCCCTCCCGGGCCGCAGCCGCCTTCGCCGCCGACCCCGAGCGGGTGCTGATGGTCTACACCCTCGACATCCCGGCCGGCCGGGACAGCGCCACCGTCCTCGCCCTGGACCACGCACCCGGCTTCGGGCTTTGACGCCGCGTACGGACAACTGCTCGCGGTGTGGAAGACCGGCGGCGTTCAGCCTCGCAGTACATCATGCGAAACCCGGGCCCCGCGGCGCGCGCCCCCGCGCCGCCCGGTGACGCACTTCCGGATCGGTGACGCACCGGGTGACGCACTCGGTGACGCACTCCCGATCCCACAAACCCACTCTGACCTGGGGATTTCTCCTTTCTCACATGAGGGGTGACGCAGGTGACGCACTTTTCCCCTATCTCTCTACGAAGAAAAAACAGGAAGAAATAGGGGGTAGAGGGTTACCCGGAAAGTGCGTCATCCGCGTCACCCGCCCCCATGCAAGGACAGAAACAGCAGGTCAGATGGAATATGGCGAGTTCAGAGTGCGTCACCGAGTGCGTCACCCGCCCGTCACCCCCGTCACCGAGTGCGTCACCCTGGGATCGGCCGGCCCGCAGTAGCCCGGTCGGGCAGGGGAGTGGCGGGGCTGTCGAGCCAGAGGCGGCAGGCGCCGCCGCGGTCGGCGCTCATGCCGAACCGGATACGGCCCGGCCGCCCGTGCCGGTCCCATCAGCCCCAGACCGCGCACACCTCGTCCCAGAGCCGCCGCGGACCGCACTGCGCGCAGTCCGGATCCTCCCGCGCCATCACAACTCTTCTTCCCGTCGGGCCAGTCCTACCCCCGGGCAGCGTCCCTGAAGCGAGAGCTCGACGACCCGCTCGGTCACACCCTGCCGGTGGCTGGACCGCCCTGCGGAGCGGTCAGGCAACTCTCGTCCCGACGCTTGGGAATTATGAGCGCGCATCGCCCGGGGCTCCTCTACGGCCCGACAGCCTGGATCCCAGCCACGGAGCAGCACACCGCCCAGGGGCCAGGGAGAGACCGCACATGCCCGACACCGACCGCCTGTACGCCCTGTCCAGCACCTACACCAACCCCTGGTGGCCAGGCGAGTCAGGCCCCTCACTGCTGATCCACGACCCCGTCCTGGCAACCCGCTGGTACCTCACCCACGAACGCGAGCAGAACCGCAGCGTGGCCGCGCAGGTCAGCACCGATGGCGGGAAGACCTGGCAACCGCTGCCTGCCCACGCACTCATGGCCGATGCCGAAAACGTCCTCGCGACGGCCGCCCAAGCCCCAGCCGAGGCAACGCGGCGCCTCACCGCCCTCGTGCAGGACGCGATGGCCGCCGAGGCCGCTGAATGGCTCGATCACCGCATCCGCTTTGTCCCGCTCACCAACCACACGGGTATGGACCGTCCCCAAACTCCAGCCATCGCCTCCTGGCAGCGCGGCGGCCAGATCTGGGCTCTCGCTCTGGGCACCGTCCCCTCCGATACCGTGCTCACCCAACTGGCCGCTCAGTACACCGCGCCCCAGCCCGAAGGCCCCGACAAGCTGCGTGCCGCCGCCCAGGAAATCCTCGACGCCCTGGCGCTGGTCCAAGCCCCCGAAGAAGCCGAAATCCCCTCACTCCTCGAAGCCTTCCGCCGCCTGGCCCGGCTCACCTCCGGCCCCGAAACTGGCCAGCTCCAGGGCCGGGCCGAGACGGCCGCGCACCGCATCCTCGATCACCTGGCCACCCGCCTGCCCGAAACCGCCGCCGCAGCCGCTGCGCGCCCCGACCCGCAGCACCCCGTACACCAGGCCGTTCGCACATACCTGCAGCACCTCGCTCACATCGGCCGCCTTCCCGGTGCAGATCAGGACCTTATGGCCGACGCCCGCGAAGCCCTCACCGAGGCACTCGCCGAAGGCGACACCACCCCCACCGCGGCCCTCGCTCCGCAACCGCGCCCGGCGCTGCCCGGCTACCCCAAGATACTTACCGACCTTGAGGCCGCCGCAGCGTGGCGGCTCATCTCTCCCACAGGCCACCAGGAAGCCGCGGAAAGCATGGAACAACTGGTGCAGATGAGCGTCACCCTCACCGAAGTCACCTCCAAACACGGTCAGCCGCCCCCCTACTTCCAGCACTGGCACACCGCCTGCCAAAAGCACCTGAACGAACTGAACAGCCGCCACGCCCTGCTGATGCACGCGACTGTCCTGGCCGAGGCCGAAGTAGCCGCCGACGCAGCCAAGCAAATGGCCGCGAGAATCGCCACCGAACCGCCCTTGTTGCCGGACCCGGGTGGCCGGCCCCGCACGGCAGAGGCGATCCAAGAGGCATACATGGAGGAGGTGAATGCCGTCGACCAGGCCCTGAACGAGCAGCGGCAGCTGACCCGCGACGCGATGCACCACCTCTTCCCACACGCCGTCGGCACCAGCGGACTGCACTTGCTGCGGGAGAAACTGATCCACAACTCCGGTCTCGACAGTGGCACCTACGAGCGGGCCCTCCAGGCGGTCGGTGATGCACAACGGGAACTAGGAGCCCGTCAGAGCCGCCTGAACAGTGGGTATCGGGAGTCTGGAAGCGTTCCGATGACCACTGAGCACGTCGAGCACGCTCGCACCGAGTTCCACAACGTCAAGCGCCGGCACGATGACCTCCTCGTCAGCCTCCTGGTGGGCACGCGCGCAATGAAAGCGCTCGAGCGCGTGGTGGACCTGCCCCCCTCCAAGCCCGACGGCATAGCCGCGCGCACCGCGCGTATCGCTGCCCAGATCTGCCAGCGCTCCCGCGCGCCCGCAGCTATCGCCCCCCGCGCAGACGCCCTCGCCACCGAACAGCAGTACCGGCATGCACAGCACTCTGCGACACCGCACATCGGGCCCTCCATCGGCTCGGCCTGACTGGCCAGGTCCTTCTGGTTATGGAGCCGTTCACTTTCCGGCGAGGGCAGGCCGTGTGGGAGAGGGAGCACTCTCCGTCCCTTCTGCACGTGTACATCACCGTGGAGCTCGCGCAGCATCCCGAGGTCGCCGAACTCGTTCGCGGTGCTTGGGATGTGCTCCGCGGCTTTCCCCTCAGCCACGTACAGGACCCCTGGCTCCACATCACTCTCGACCAGATCACCGACGAACCCACCTCGCGGATCACTCAGTACGAACGCGACACGCTGACCGCCGAGCTCACCGAGGCGCTGGGCGACGCCGAGCCCTTCGACATCACGGTCGGTTCACTGCTGTCCTCGCGGTACGGAGTGATCGCCGACCTTCACCCGGACGAGGAGCTCACCTCCCTCCACCGCCGCGTCCGCGGCGCTATCCGGGCCGTCCGCGGCGAGAGAGCCGTTCAGTATCCCTGGGGCGTCCAGCACCTCACGATCTCCTACGCTCAAGCAGAAGCGGACTCCGACGAAGCTCAGCGCCTCCTTCGCAGCGTCCGTCCAGGGCATGCCTGCCTGCACATCGACAAAGTGCGCCTCGTCGACGTCACCGCCGACAGCGGGGCCAAGACCATCACCTGGCAGACGCTCGCGGAGATTCCGCTCGGACGCTGACACAGACCGACCAGGCCGGGCAGCCGACTCCACCCCCAGACGTTTCTGCGCTCACGGCCGTTGCCGCCGCGGCACCCGCTACGCGGCCCGCCATGGGCGAGCCCCCTCCGGACTGTCGTTCGCGCGTGATCCCCTGAGGATGAGGACATGCTGCAAATCGGCGCGCGATGCCCCGGCCCTGGCCGGTCGGGCAGAGAGACGCCCGATCGTTCGGGGAGGAAACCATGGGGTTGTTGGACGACAGCGGTGAAGCGCCGTGGCTGTCGCAGGCGGCCACGGGGCAGACGGCGGTCTTCGACCAGGCAGAGTGCGTCGACGGCTACGTCGTGCTGCGGTGGACGACCAGCCAGGGCGGAGTGGGCCTGGCGCACTCGCTGCACGATGGCAACGGCAGTGTCCGGGCGGTGACCAGCGCCCTGCACCGCAAACACGGTCACCGCGTCGCCGACCGGTACGCGTGTGTGGTGCTGGCACAGTCGGCACCCCAGACAGCCCACCCTTCCGTGCCCCAGCTGGTTGCACGGGACATCGTCGGCGAGCAGGGAGACGGAGACCAAGCGAACCAGTACGACACGACCTGGCAGCGGCTGGCGGCCGTGCTGGGGCACCGGCCCCCGTACTGGTTCGCCGCACTGCGGGACCGCGATGCGATCACCGCATGGCGGCCCGGCGCCCCGCCCGCGGTGGTCCCGGCCTGCCACGTGACCAACCCCGTCGCGGCGCTGGCCGAACTCGCCGCGGAGGAGCCGGACGGCTCCCCAGCCGCCCGGCTGTGCCGGCACCTGGCCCGGCAGATCCGCAGCCGTGACCACGCCGCGGTCACCCGCCACATCAGCGAGCTGCACCAGAACGCGGCGGCTGGCGGCGACGGCGCCCACCTGGTCCTGGGCGCGGTGCCGACCGAACTGCGCCGCGAGGAGGACCGGGAATTGCCAGAGATGGTGCGCCGGGCGGGATGGCTGGCCATCACAGAACGCCGCGATCACCTCGCCTACCGCGCCGCCGACGTCGCCCAGCGGTGGGGGGCGGGCAGGGACTGGCACACCGGCGCCTCGGCGACGGCCCGGCCCACGGTCTGCCCAACCGCCCACGAGTGGGCACAGCGCCTGGTGGCAGACGACCGGATCCAGGCCCCGACCGTCCTGGAGAAGGAACTGCTGGAATCCTTCAGCGACCGGAGAACCGAGGTACTGCTGCAGGATCCGGTCACCGGCGTCCCGGCGCTTTACCGCCTCGGCCGCCCCGGGACTGTGTACACCTACGCCCTGCAGCGCCTGCCCACCCACGCCCCGCTCGCAGCCCTCATACTCAGCGACACCGCCTGCTGGATACGCACCGAGGACGGCATGCTGTGGTTCGCTCCCGAACAGGAAGGACGGGCAGTGGGATGGGGCTGCTCCGGCACCGGCTGCCACACCCTGGCCCAGCTGGTGGACCGGCTCCTGGACGACATCTGCGCACCGGCCATGGAACAGCAGGCCCTCCAGCCGCCCCGAGGGCTGTTGGACCTGCTGCGTGACACTCCGCGAGCCGGATCGACCACCTACACCCGAGCCCGGCTGATCGCCGCGCGCACCGGCTGACCCACCCGACCAAGGCCCGAAGCCCTTCGACGGCAGCCCATCGACTCGGGCCCGGCTCGCGATCCATGCCGCGGCCGCTCTCGACGGCAGCGTGTACCTGGCACTCGTCCTCGCAGTGGGTGCGCTGGCCCTGATTGCGGAAGTCTTTCTGCTGGCGATCGCGCGCGTCCATGACGAGCAGCCCTCCCCCCGGAGGGCTGGTACCGGACGATGACGCAGGCCGCCCGAGCACGGGCCCAGGGGACAACTTCACGCGGATGATGCGGTGTCCCGGGCCCCTACTCCAGCCCTGCTCCGTGGTCTCGCCGTCACCACGACCGGCTCGACAGGCCAGGCAAAGTACATCGCCCTCGGGCGGGACCGGGGGCCGGGGGAGCGGGGCTGATGGCTGAACAGGCTTCGCGTGCGGCACCGTGGGCGGGTGCGGGTCGTGGACGGCACCAGCGGTCCTGCGCCCCGGGCAGCTGGGCCGTGACGAAGCAAGACATGGAGGAAAGCCTGAGGGCGGTGGTGGGTGCCGCCGTTCGGCCGTGCCCTGGCGCGCCGCCGCAGTCCTGCGCTGACTGTGGCTGAGGCTGGAGTGCGCCCGGACGCCCACACGCCGCTGACAGCCGAACGGGCGCAAGAGATTCTCAACTCGGTGCGGGGTCAGAAAGGACGGTTCCAAGGTCGTCGAGGTCCCGGCGATACAGAATCAGGGTGGGGGAGGGCGTCGGGCGGTTCCGCCGGTGCCATTTCGTCCGGCCGGTTGTCACCCGGCTCGCGGCATCACGCCGGCGACACGGCCCTGTCAGAGAGCAGTGGGAGGATTGCGCGACGTGCCCCTGGCCACTTCACACGGCCGGGGTGATCCGCAGATATGGAGAGTAAGATCATGAACCGCAGCGAGCTGGTCGCCGCTCTGTCCGAGCGCGCCGAGGTGACCCGCAAGGACGCCGACGCCGTTCTGTCGGCCCTGGCCGAGGTGACCGGTGAGGTCGTCGCCAAGGGCGATGAGAAGATCACCATTCCCGGCTTCCTGAGCTTCGAGCGCACCCACCGTGCCGCTCGCACCGCGCGTAACCCGCAGACCGGTGAGCCGATCGAGATCCCGGCCGGCTACAGCGTGAAGGTCTCCGCGGGCTCCAAGCTGAANCGATCGAGATCCCGGCCGGCTACAGCGTGAAGGTCTCCGCGGGCTCCAAGCTGAAGGACACCGCCAAGGGCAAGTGAGCCCCTCCTGCCTCCGCCCCGGCCGTGCCCGGAAGAACCGGACCGAGCGCCCGACCGCGGCCCCGGGGGCGTTGACGTGGGGTGCGAGCCGCACAGGCTCAGCCACCCTCGCAGCATGTCGCACGACGTGCCGCCCGGATCGATTCCGGGCGGCACGTCACAACAGGGCAAGCGTTGCTTGATACGGCATTAGACGGTGCTCCGGAGCCGGTACCAGGTAGTCGAGCCGACGATGCCGTCGGCAGTGATCCTTTCCGCAGTCTGGAAGCGCTCACGGCGGACTCCGTGGCGGCTCCGAAGTAGCCGTCCACGCCGGTGGAGCCTACCGAGTAGCCCCGGTAGATCAGCAGCGCCTGGAGCTCCATCACCTTCGCACCGGAGTCGCCGCGGTCCGTGTACGCGTCGCTGAGGTCGTAGCCGCAGTAGAGCCCGTCGACGGCGTCCCGGCAGCTCACCGTCACCGCGGTCGGTGCTTGAGCGGTGGCGGGCGCGGCCAGAGCAGCACTGGCGGAGCCGACCGGGAACAGGGCCGCGGCCAGTACGGCGGATGCGAACAGGGAAAGTCTCATGCACTGACGCAATCTGAGAGCCCTTCGAACGGACCGGGGCAGCCCGCCCGCTGGATTGGTTGAGCGCGAACCTTTCCCTGTATCAGCCGTCAGGGCAGAGCGCACTACGGTGTGCGGGGGAGCGTGCGAAGCCCGCTCGGAGCACCCGGCGCGAGGGCTGAACGTAAAGGCCGCGCCGCCGCCGAACCGCTGCCCCGCCGTGATCAATCTCAGCGCCAACTACGGCTCCATTGCGGCCGTATAGACCGCGAGGATGTCAGACCGGCCTCCGGTTGAGGTCCCCTCCGGGACAGTGCCGCAGAAGGGACTGGCGGTCGAACTCGCCAGCAGGGCCGAACGGCGAGTGATGCGGTGATACCGCGGCGGCGGCCGAACCGTCCGTCGGCTCCCGGCGAATCTCACATCGCTCTCCTACCACGCAGGGCCCCGTACGAGGCCGTCCCGCGAGGCGGAAAGCAGCGGCAACTCCCCGTGCCACGCCCTGGCTCCGGCGCCGTGCTGCTCGGCTCCGGTGCCTCTCGGGAGGTCACGATCTTCTCAGCGGCACATCTGCGGCTGCCAGATGTCAGATGAGGAACTCCGGTGAGCGACACCGATCCAGGCACACATGCTTCCTTCGGCATGGCCAGCTCACCTCTGCGCCGTCCCGGCGACACTCACCCACACGCTCGCGACTTCAGGACTGAACGCATGCCTGCTGACCAGCAGTTTCAGAACACTCCGTACCCGCCGAATCCCCACCAATCACACCCCGCCGGGCCCTTGCCCATGCCGGGATCGGTACGCGTCGTGCGCGTGCTGGCATACGTCGCTGCGGGGCTCGTCGGGCTCAGTACGGTGGTCGCCGGGGCAGCGTCGGGCCCCGAGGCGGTGGGTGCCGCGCTGGGCTCTTCGCTACCGGTCATCGGCCTCTTCGTCTGCGCGCTGCGGTTCGCCAGTGCCGGGCCCTGGACGAGGACCATCGCGATCGTCTGCGCATCGAGCATGATCCTTTTCGGCCTGGGTGCCCTGGGACGTGGTATCCCGTCAGGGATCGTCGAGCTCGTGCTGGGGATCGTTCTCGTGGTGCTCCTCTCCCAGGCTCAGGTCGGCAAATGGTTCCGCCGCCCGCAGAACTGACCACTGCCTCCCCGCGCGGCCCCCGCCACTGCAGGAGGACCGGGATGCAGCCGACGCGCATGCGCATGGCCGCGAAGCCGCACCCGCCCTCGCGCTGAGCACCCTGATGGCGTCCGGCACCGGCACCACTCGGCAGCAACCACCCGGCGGCACAGCGGCGACCTGCACGACATCGGCGCCGCCGACGGGCACAACATCGCCGAGAACCGCTCCCACCGGCTGCGGGCCTGCCTCATCAAGACCAGGCAGCGCCTCTGGTGTCGCAAGACCTCCGCCATCTTCTGCAACGACCACTGACCGAGACGAGAGGGAAGAATTACGTGGACAGAAGCGCGTTGGATCACCACGGATCGCGCAGATCGTCGACTCGATCGTGGACGCCGGGGGAGGACGCATCACCTACGACACCGGCTGCGGCGGCCGGGAGATGCTCATCGCGGCCGGCGCGCGCCTGGCGGCCGAGACTGGCGCGCAACTGACGATCGTGGAGGCCCGCGTCTTCCATTCCGAAGCGCGCGACTTCGTCCGCGAGTTGCGGCCGTGGGTCCGCAGCGCGGTCATCTCCGCCGAGGAGGCGGCGCTGCAGCCCGCTGGCAGCGTCACCGGCGTCCTGGCCGTACGCCGACGTCCTGCGCGACGCGGATGCCCGCCAGCCGCTGCTCGCCATGGCGCACAGCGCCGAGCACCTCGTGGTGGCCCGCCACGACTACAGCGACACCACCCTAGACGCCCTCGCCACCCCCGGCCTCGTCCTGCGCTACCAAGACCTCATGCCGACCGTCACCCCCGACCCCGAACCGGGACCAGGGGTGATGGAGCGCCGCGAGGCCGCCACCCGGGGTCCGTACCTCCTGGACCCTGCCCGCCGCAGGCCCTCATCACCCCTCAGCGAAGAGCGCAAGGAGCGGTTCATCCAGCAGCTCAACCAGGCGTCCGAGCAGGACGATCTGGAGTTCGAGGAGCTTATGGACCTGGCGCTGAGTGGGGATCCGGACGGGGTCCGCAGGCGCATCCAACAGATGCAGGACCAGCAGCGACAGCGGGCCGCCGACAATCCCGGCCCCGACTCCGACCGCCCGGCCGGCCACGGCCAGGAGCAAGCCGCCGTGCACCAACAGCACCGTCCCCAAGGCCCCGGCCGCATGTAAGAAGCTCCCCGGGGCACCCCCCCGCGGCGCACGCCGTCCGCGCCCGGGCATAGGGGGCAGCCCAGAAACGGCGCACGGCGAACAGGGAACAGGGCAGATGCGGCCCGGTGGATGCCGTGGCGCTGTCGGCGGCGCCGTCCCGGCACCCCGCCCACACCGTGCACGAGGCCCGCCTGCCGCTGGGCAACTGGCCGCCGCCACGCCCCGCACGGTCCGCCGGACGCTCACACGCCCGGCCGACGAGTTCCTCGAGCGCGCGTGCCACGACCTACGGGGCGCCCTCGACCCGCTCGACGCCGCCGCGCACCACCCCTTAAGCCTCCGTCTCCGGCGGTACCACTGTCACGGAGAGGCCCTCAGGCCAGGACGGGGAAGCGCTGCTCCCACACGCTCACCACCGGTTTCGGCAGCTCGTCGCTGAGGGCTGGCCAGAGAGTGACCAGCAGTTGCGGGTGAAGAAGCTGCCGCTGCTGGTCGACCGTTCCCTTCAACAGCACCCGCTGATACAGCAGCAGAAGCTGCTGCGCATCGCGCACTGTGACTTCAGCAGGCAAGGGCGCGCCGAGGAACTCCTGCGGCACGCTGATCACCCCGTCGCCCTGTCCTTGGAGCTCTTCCCAATCGGTGACTGCCTGAAAAGGCCGGGCCCGCAGCCAGTCGGCGACACCAGGGGAGCGCAGAGCTGCTGCAATGTCGGCAGGAAGGTCGTCGGGGAGCGCTTCGATGAGCCGGTCGCTTCCCTCGTGAAGACGGTCAAGATCGTAGGCCTCGGGCGGGGACATGAACCAGGCTCCTTAAGGTCAAGGCCGGCAGCGACGGGAGTTGGTGGGACAGGAGTCAGCACAGGGTAGAGGGAACGTCGCGTCGCCGTACTGTCCGGGTCTCCACCAGCGGCTGCCTGTGCTGGTTCCCGATCCAGCTGGTGCCGGGACGAAGTCCTTCGTCAGCGAGGAGAACGACCTTGCGGGTGTGTCGCCGGAGCCAAAGGAGGTTGGGGGTGCGGTCGGCGCGCCAGCTCTGCCTCGACGCGAGTGGATTCGGGCTCAAGCTGCTGCCTCTGCGAGAGCTTGCCGACGAACTCAGCAAGGCGGCCCCAATGAGGCGGCAAGGCCACTTCACCTTCGAAACGACTGTCAAACTCTGCCACCACCAGGGCGAGCCGGAGGGCGGATAGCTGCGCATGGGTGGCGTCGAGCAGAGCCCGCGGGGGCTGTTGCCCGGGTTCCAAAGGAGGTTCTGGGGCATTTGCGAGAACCCTGGCCGTCATCTCAATCACGCGGGACGAGACATCTTCCGCCGACCATCCCTCAGGGGCAAGGCTTTCCAGGCTCCGATGAGATTGCCGAACTATCATTGCCAGCCTGTTGTAAAGAGCCAGGTGCGGCTTGTAGGGCTCTACCCGGGCACGTCGGGCTTCGGCGGCCAGCAGGTCCGCGGTAATTTCGTCGAACCGGGCCGGTGTGAAGCTTTTCTCCAGCGCGGCCACGTCGACGTAGTCTTTCGCTTCTTCCCTGCCGCAAAGTGCCTGAAGCGTCCGGTTGAGGCAGTCGACCTTTCCGGCCACCGGAACGCCCTCGACCACCTTGGACTGCTGTGACTGAGGCAGCTGTGTCACGGTCAGCCGAATGTCGCTACCGTCCGGATCCCTGGCCGTGAGTTCTATATGCATGGATGAGTGCGCATGCAGGCGCAGCACTTCGAAGTCGGCCCCCTGTACCTGACGAAAGATCTCCGGAAGCATGATTGAGGGCGTAAACGAATATGGCGTGGACAGATTGACGTCGGCCATGGTACGAGACACGACGTTGTGTGCATGCAGGGCCAATGAGCCAGTTAGCTGAGCGGAATCCACGAGTCTTTCACAAGCCTGAAGCGCGTACCTGGCCAGCTTGAACCCGTGCTCGGGGTTTACTTGGATAGGGCGCAAATTCATGAATACCCCAACTGGAGACACTGGCGATGACGGAAGAAGCGCAGCGAGGCAGACACCTTGGGACAGCGGGAGGAGTGTGTTACTGGTCGCGGCGTAGGTCGTCTCTTTGGAACGTGCCGGGTCTACGGACTGCTACCCCATAGTGATGGCATCCTGCCCGTCATGCCTCTACCTCATGGGAAAAATCCCGCGTGGCGAAAAAGAATGGTTCAACGTGTTCCACCCTGAGGAATCAGGGTCTCAATCGCTGCCTCTCCCACCCCGCCTGAGCCTGACGGACGGGACATGCCGCCAAGTCGCCACCGCCGCGTTCGGCTTCACCTATCGGTTCGCTTCCGACTGCGGAACGGTCCGTCCAACGGCCTGGGGCACGGCGGACTGGCGCCCCGCGCCCGGCTGCCAGGCGCGGTCCGCATACCGCCCATGCATCCGGGCCCACCTGCCATCGCTTCCTACGCTCGGTGCTTTCCCATGGTCGCCCCGATCAGCACGCAGCCCCCGCCCGAGCCCGATGAAGAGCGCGACGCATACCAAGGAGAGCTCCTTACCTTGTTCTCCACCGGATTCCCCGGCACCCACAGGGGCGTGCAGCCCCTGGAGGCCACCGTCAGGCGCGTCGTGGGCATCACGGCTGGTATCGGGGCAACACCCAGCCGTACGGTCTGCTGCATGGCGGCGCCTCCGCAGCCCTGGCCGGGACTCTCGGCTCCGGTGGACTCGCAGCTCCACGCCCACCACATGCCCTCCGGGGCGCATCAACTTGCCGACGCCGTGCACGAAGCCCGCCGCGTCGCCAGGCAGTTGGCCGCCGCCCCGCCCCGCCCCGCCCCGCGCGGCCCGCCGGACGCTCACACACCTGGCCGACGAGCTCGCGCAGGGGGGGGCGAGTTCCTCGAAGAGCGCGTGCCACGACCTACGGGGCTCCGATCCGAGGTCCGCAGACCACCCACCTCACCCTCGGCGGCTTGCGCCTGATGGTGGACCTCCTGCGGGCACATGGCCAAAGGGCCTGGACGACGAAGACGCCCCTCGCCCCCGCAGCCTGCGGCACATTCTGTCCCGGCCATCCCGGACACAACACCCCCCTTCCCACCTCACGGGACGTTTCCGCACCCGCTTGCGCGCGCCGGACCGCAGGTCGGAACGCCACGTCCGAGCGGCACTTTTCAGCGGGCCGGCCGCGAAGACTGCCAGCTCGAGCAGGACGCTTCGCCCCACCGCGTGCCACGCACGCCTTCGGCGGGAGCAGGCCGAACGGCACCAGCAAGCAGGGAACCGATGATGCACACTGTGCTGATCTTGATGAACACGCTCACGACTGTGACGGCGCCGCCCGCCCGCGCAGGGCAGTGAGACCGATGCTGCGGTGGATATGCCAGCGCTACTGGAGCCACTTCGTCGTCGGCTGGATAGTGATGACCGCAGTCATCACGCGACGGGGAAGCGGCACGCACCTGGGGCTCGACGCCCTTCCCCTGGCCGTGATCGCCAGTTGGGCCTGGGCACTGCACTCTGCCAGCGCCCTTCGTGCCCTGATTACCGAAGGGGTCCGGGCCCAGCACCACACCTGGAACCTCCTCCTGAGATCCAGGCCCCCGCACGACCCGAACCTCCGCTACAGCGCCTTCGTGCAGCGGATGCGAAGTACCGAGAGGCACTTGCACGCCGTAGCCCGCAAAAACCGGCTTCATCGGCTGACCATCGCATTCGTCGACGGCTGGGACCGGGGCGGCAACGCCAACGCGGCTGCGTCCCTGCGCGAGGGGCACCGTGCCCATATGTGGCTGGGCAGCAATTGGTTCGGGCCGGACGACACCGTGCATCTGCCCGTCATCCTCGAGCACGAACTCGGTCACATCCTGCGCCGCGACAACCAGCGCTCGACCGTCCTCCAGGCAACCGGGGTGCTCCTGACGGTCCTGGCGGCCGCGTGGCTGCCGCTGCTCCTAGCCGTCCTGGCAGCGGTGGCGCTCCGGCTGCTGTACATCGGGTGGTCCTGGTGGGGTGAACTCGCCTGTGATGCCCGTGCGGTGCGCATCTGCGGCCGCGACGCGATCATCGCCCTGTGGCGCCACCACACCGCACTGCTGAGCGACCACTCGCGGCGGGTACGTTTGTGGAACGGCCTGCGTTCGGCGTCCACCCATCCCCCCTGCGGCATGCGGATGTGGTGGGCCCGTCGCACCGACGCCCCCTCTTCTTCCGGACTCCACCCCCTCATGACCCTCTCCGGCGCCGACGGACAGGCCCCCACGCGCGCAACGTGAGGCGCAGCCGACCGGGTGGTGCGGCACGGGCACCCGGACGTCGAGCCACAAAGGGGCCCGGACAGGAACACCCGGAGCGCGCCCGCGTCGGCCGCGGCGTGGCGTCATGCCGCGCGGGCTGTCAGCAGGCGATCCACGCGCCCTCGGGGGCCCGGCCCAGGTGGAGGGCCGGAGTGTGGCTTGCCGCCTTGCCGCGTGGGCTCAGGCCATAGGCCCCGTGGTGGACAGGGCAAAGCTGGGCCAGTTCGTTGGCGGTGAGAACCGTCAGGTCCTCCGGAAGGAGCTGACCTGCTGCAGCCCGCGTACCGCCGCAGCACCATACGCTCGCCGTCGCGCGAGCCGATCTCCTGGCGTTGCACACTTCCCGCACGCCGAGACCGCAGCGCACGATCGGTCGGAAGTCCCCTGGAGGAGTCAGGAGGCGGACTATGTCACCTCTGTTTGACACAGATGTCGCTTCGACACGACATGCCGCGCGATTTATGTCTCCTCTGAGGGGAGACACCTGCTGGTTGCCCCTCCCGGACGCCTGCCCCTGTCGCCCCCGTTCCTCACCCCCTCGCCACGCTGGCCGATGCACCGCCAGGCCCTTGTACGGCAGGCCGCCCCGCAGTACCGGCACGACCGCCTGCTGCCCTCGGACAGTTCGGGCAACTCCGCGCGCTCGCCAAGCCATGAATTCCTGCGCGCGGGGGCTCGCCAACGACCACGGAGCCACGGGGAGGCCGTCCCCTCGCCCCTCCTGAAACAGCGGCATCGTGGCGCCGGGGCCCGGCACGCGATCAGGCGAGGGTGTCGTGCCAGCGTCGGGCACCATCGTCCAGGTCGTCCAGCACGGCGCGCAGCTCGGCGGACAGCGGCTCGGGACGGTCCAGGGCACGGCGCAGCCTGGCGACGAGCTCGTCGGCAGCCTCGCGCGGATAGAGATCGATCATGGCGAACATACGGACGCGCAGAGCGGCGCGCAGATTCTCCAGGTCCTGCTCTTCCCTCGCCCGCGCCGCGTCGAGGGCTTCGGGACAGGTGCCGTGCCGCAACAGGCCGGGCAGTGGCGCGCTGACAGCAGTGCACGCGCGCCGAACAAGGCGATGTCCATGCAGCACGACGGCGACGGCCACCAAAGCGGCCCACGGAGTGAACAACCACCCCCGGAAGGCGGCGCTCCCGTCCAACACCCAGTCGGCAGCCGCGGCCACTGCCACGAGTACAGCCGCGGCCAGGACGGGCACTGCCGCAATCCGCCGGATCCTGTGGCGCCACGGCTGCGCGGCCAGCCCGCCGCCGACGGCCACGGGTATGCGTGCCGTGTGATCCATGGTGCTCGCCCCTCCCCTGCAGTTCGTCGATGGTAGGCCACGGTGTGATCCGCCCGGCATCCCGGCCGACGCAGTGAGCGGAGGCGTCGCCGCTGGCCAGAGGGCGTTGTCAGTGCCGCCCCTCATCCTGTCAAGACCGACCGTGGAGAGGGAGTGGCCGGGATGCCGGACAAGGAGTTCGCCGTCGCGATCCCCGCAGCAGACGAGGGAGCTGTCAGGCCCTGGAGAAAGCTGCTGCGCGGCCTGGACGAAGCCCAGCTCGGGGCCATGTGCTGCCTGGGGGACTGGCTCGAGGCCGGCGCCTCCTACGAGCTCCCCGTCGGCGCCGTGCTCGTGCTGTGCGACCCGCTGCCCGGCGGCGACAAGAAGAGAGTGCGGATCTGGCGAGTGAAGACGGACGGAGATCAAGGAGGAGCGGGACTCCACGCTCGGCTCACGCAACGCCTTCGGCGCCTCGATGCGCCGCACGATGCGCCGCCTGGTGGACAAGCACCCGCCCCCGCCCGGATCCGTACGGCAGCTCACCGCCGCCCCGCCCCGCGTCAACGAGCGCGCGGACACCTGCGCCCTGTGCCGCCAGCCGGTCGCCGCCCGCGAAGGCATCCTCCTCCGCAACGCCCGCGGCTCCACCGAGGCCCGCCACCCGGTGGGCCAGTGCCCGCCCCGGCCACCGCGTACCAACGACTTCGCGCAGGCCTGCGGCCGGTGCGGCGGCTGGCTGGAGGAGAGCGAAGGGATCCTGTACCAGGCCGTCCCGGCGTCGCCCGGCCCGTATGGGAAGGCCCTGATCAAGGCCCGCCATCCGCAGGAGTGCCCGCCGCCCGAGGAGCGCGTCGCGCCGCCGCCCCGCGCCAATGGCCGCGAGCAGGACTGCATGCTGTGCGGGCACCTGGTGGCGGCGGGCGCCGGTCTCCTGGTCCGCCAGGATGCGGGATGGGAGGTACGCCACCATGACGGCAAGTGCCCGCCGCCCGAAGAACTGTGGGAAATCCAGCGCGGCGTCCCAGGCCGCTACCGCACCCGGCCGGAGCGCTGGGCGCCCGCGGGCACCGTGCTGCGCAGCACCCTCTACGACTACCGCCACCCCTTTCCCGACGCCCCCGGCTTTCACCGTGTGCGCGAGGGCGAGGTCTCCGCGATCATCACCACGGTCCGCGAGCGCCGACCGGAGTACTGCCGCGACGAAGACGGAAACCAGCCACCGGAATTGCTCGGCATGGACGGCTGGTACTTCCGCATCCTGGTGCGCCCGGCCACCGCCGAGGAGGCTGCCGACATCCTGGCCGAAGAGGACAAGCAGCAGCGCCGCGCTGCGCTGGCCACGCGGCGGCGCAGGCTCTTCGAATGGGGCGATGACGGCGAGGTCCCCGAGACGGTCGACCTGTCCGGCGCGGTACAAGTGGACTTCGGCGCCCTGCGCTCGCTGCACCAGCACTGGCCGGACGATGGGCTGCATGTGGACCAACAGGCTGGTGTCGCCTGGTTTATGCGTTACAACGGCGCAGATGGCGATGACTGGTCCCTGAACAACCATGGGTCGTTCATCGCCCGGCGGATGCCGCTGACGGAGGAACGCACCCAGCTGGTGGCCGACCTGCGGGCCGAGTACACCCCGGGCGACGCCCCTGCGTGAGGAAGAACAAGGAAAGGAAGGCGGCGGCGGGCTCGGCGCGGGCGACTTGCACGGCATGCAGAGGGCGAACGGCCGTGACAAGAGGGCTGTGCCTGCGCTGCTACCAGCGGGCCCGGGCCAGCTGCCTGTTCGCTCGACGACAAGGAACTCGAACGGTACAGGCACCCCGACGGACACGGCCGCTACGGCACCACCTGGTACCGAGCACCCTCCTGCTGATCCAAGCCGCGCGACACCGGGAACGCGGGCCCGTCACCGGCGGGATACAGGGCCTCCGGAGCGCCGTCGAGGGCGTGCCACAGCACAGCCCGCGGCTCCCTGCCGCCGACCTCGAACAGCCGGGCCCGGCCGTCGGATTCGTCGCGGACCTCCAAGTGCACCTGACCGCCGATCCCGACGGCAGAGACCAGGCGGGCACGGCGCAGCAGGGCCGAGGCCTCGAACCCGTACAGCGATCGCGACAACTCCACCGCCCGCTCGACGGCCCCACCCCGCGCATCGTCCGGCGCCTGGGCCGCCGCGGTGGCGGTCTGCCACTGGCGGGGGAAGGCCCGGTCCAGGACCACCACCGCACCAGTCGCCTCCTCGATGAGCTTCACACCCTTGGGTGCCGCCTCGATGCGCATCTGCGGCCTCGTCCTCCCCGCACGTTCGGCGCCGGCCAGGGCGCGCGCGCCCACAGGGCGAGGTTCCCGCGGCCGATGCGCAGCATCAGGTGGTCCGCCAGCGGCGTCACGCTGCGAATCCCGAACAACGACCCGGCGTCATGGCGGACGAAGACCGGCGCGAGCAGGCCGACGAGAAAGGACTCCCACCGTTGCTGCTCGGGCGCCGGAGCAGGGATGACCGATACGGGACCCGGGGCCGAACTCAGCACCAGCTGGGCGTGGTTGTAGGACTCGCCGGTGGCCTGCTGGCGCAGCAGGACCGCTTCCCCGAGCTGGGCGCGGGACGAGGACATGACGTCTCCCTGTGGCACTGCCCGGTCAATGCGAGAGAGACAGCACACGCGATGCTGTGGTCAGCCAGTGATGATGGCGCTGCAGGCCCACGTCTTCTTCTGCCTTCCCGGCACCGATTCCGGGCACGGCGCCCCAGCACGGCTGCGTGGACAGCCGTCGGCACCGTACCGCAACAGATGCCGACGACGGTGGAGACCCACCGCTGGCAAGCCCCCCACCTGACCTTCCGCTAAGCCCCCGCCGCCTGTCGCTGCCCAACGCGCCACCCGGCGCGGCCAGCTCCGCCGCGCCTGACGAGCACTGATCCAACGGGTCGCTCAGCCTGCGACAGGCTTGCCACGGCGCAGCACGGCGCAGCTGGATACCGGTTCGGCCAGCATGAACCGCGACACGAGAGCCGCCGGCTCTCTGGGCCATGGGCCCGGACGGGCATGCGGGATCATGGATAACCGATGAGGGGAGGACATCAACCATGGCCCTGACACAACCGGAGTGGTTCGGCGATCTCGACGCATGGTGGACGTCGGCGGTGGGCGACGACGTCGCCCGGCACGTGGAGCCGGTCGGTATAGACGACCGCGGACGCCTTCACGTGCGCTGCTCAAGTCCCGCATGGCGGACGCAGACCCGGCTGCTCGCTGCGGGGATGACCGCACGAATCAACGAACTGCTAGACGCCGACGCGAAGTTGTCGGGCATCATCGTGCAGACCATCATCGGGCTGGTTCCCCAGATCATCCGGGACCGGTGGCTCGACATCGTGGGAGAGGACCTCGCCGACCAGGTGGAGCCGGTCAGTCTCGGCGCCCAGGACCAGGAGTTGTACACGGTGGCCGCATCCTCCTGGGCACGCGACCAGGCCGTTCAGCGCGCACCGCAGATCCTGGCCCGGATCCGCGAGCTGATCGGCGCGCAATGCACCATCACCCGCTGGTTCCCCAGCACGCTGAAGCCGGTCGTGGTCCTCATCGCGGCCTCGCCCTCCCTCACCGGCAGGCAAGCCGTCGAGGACGTACTGCTGCAGACCTGGCACGACGCGATTGAGGCATTCGGGATCGAGCACACCCTGGTTCTGGAACACGGCTGTGAAACACAGGCCGACCGCTTCATCCAGGAATGGGCCGCCAGCCTCCAGCTACCCGACGGCACAGGCCCGATGTCCTTTTCCATACCGGTCGACACGGCACCCAGACACCCCGACCTGTGCCTGGCTCTGACCCGCCGCACCGACGAAACACTGCCGCTGGAGGAACACGCGGCCGCCGCCGGCATCCCCCTCCAGCGCTGCGTCCTCGTGTGAGAGCGCCCCGCGGACGGACGGCTGAGGTACCCCGTCCACGCCGATTAGGGTGCCCAGTATGAAGGCAGACCCCGCCGTGTTCCCGGAAACCCCGATCTACAGTCGCCTCATTGCCGAACGCGGCGACATACCCGCCCGGGCCCGCGACGAAGCCGACCGCCTGCACCGCTTGCAGGAGCAGGTCTTCTCCAGCACGAGCAATCCCGGCCATCCGCAGAATGTCGGCACCGCGCCGCATCCCCCGAGAACCTCGCCGTCCCCGCCAGATGGGTAGCCGCCCGGCAGCGGACTGGAGCCGGGCGATGCTTACGCGGATCGCCGTGGCGGCCCGACCGTCCAGGTCCTGCCCGACGACCATCTGCACGACCGGCGGTCGCACGGGGGGCGGGAAAATTATGGACGATGTACGGAATTTGCTTACACCAGAGCATCACTCATCGTGACGGCCGGTGTCGCTCGGCACCCGCGACTCTACCTCGGCGACCTCGAAACGGAAGATCGCCGACTGCAAGATCAAGCGACACAGACGGTGAACCCGCACCGGGGCCCGCGGCCCGCCTGCCCGTCTGGCGGGCGGTACGGCAAGTATCTGGTCATCCCGCGCCCGCCCCGCGGGATGTCCGGGCGACTGCTCTTCGGGCCGTGGCCGAGGCGGTGTCTTCTGGGCATCATGCTGGACATCACGAGAGCCGGGCCGGGCTCCTGGCGCCTGTATGTCGACCGGGCGGGACGCGAAGAAGAACTGGCGGTCCCCGGCCTGTGGATGGGCCGGGGACTTGCCGCCATGGGCCTTCACCCTGGTGATGCCGTGACCGAGCGGCAGGCGGAGCTGCTCTTCGGCAAGGGCAGGCATCCGAACGCGGATCAGATCGAGGCCGCCCTCACACAAGCCGGTCGGGACGCGGAGACGGTCCGGCAGGCGACGCTGCTGGGCCGGCCGGTCGACCATATCGCCCGGCCGCTCCTCGCCGTCGCCCTGGAGTTCCGTGCCGCGCCGACCGTCCATCTGCTGTGGGCCCTGGGCGATGAGCAGACCCGTGCCACCATCGAGGACGCCCAGACCATCGCCCGCAACCGGACGATCGCCTGGATCGAGGACGCGGTGGCGCAGGTGCGGTGGGGGAACGGCGGACGGCACCGGGCCGCAGCGGATGCCCTGGTGGTTGCGGTGTTCCGGCAGTTCGACAACGCCCGGGGTGCACCGCTGCTCACCGATCACGCGCTGGTGTCCGTCAAGGTCCGGCGCCCCGACGGGAAGTGGGGAAACCTTCATTCCGCGGAGCTGTTCCGGTACGCGGTCGCGGCCGGGACGCTCTTCTCGCTGCTGCTCATGGAAGAGATCACCGAGCGGCTGGGGGTCACCTGGGAGCCCCGGGAGGTCACTGCGGGCTCGCGCCCCGTGTGGGAGATCGCCGGTATCCCGCATGAACTGATCTCATGGAAGTCCAGCCGCCGTCAGGAGATCGCCCACTACACCGACGGGCTCATCACCTGGTACGAGGCCAAGCACGGACACCCCCCGGGCGAGCGCGCCCGCCACGCGCTGGCTCGCTGGGCGGCCGAAGACACAGGACCCGACAAGCACACCCCGCTTCCCCTGTCGGTGCTGCGCCACCACTGGCGCCGGTCGACGGCCGGCCTCCTGGGATCCGAGAGCCTGCTTCGACTGGCCCAGGACGCTGCTGAGGAGACGTGCAGGCCGGTGCGGTCGCGGATCGACGTCGGCCTGGCGGCCGTCGAGGTCACCGCGATCGTCGGCACGATGCGCGGCGAATTCGGCCGCCAGCACCTCCTGGCCGAGGCACGCCGCTACCTTGCCGCAACCCTGCGCGGCCACCGCCACACACCTGGCACGGACGAGGACATCGTGGCCGAGGCACTGGCCCGGTACTGCACCCCGGCAGGCAGCGCGGCGGGTACCTGGACCGCTGACTGGACCGTCCTCTACCCGGACCACAGCGACGACAGCACAAAAGCCCCGGAGCGCTGGCCGGCATCCGCCAGCCGCTATCAGCGGGCCCAGATCACCGCGCGGATCCGAACGGACAGGCTGCGCACCGTCCGCCGCCTGCCTCTCCCGCCCCTCACGACACCTTCGGACGGCTGAGCCGGGCGACCGAAGACCACGCACTGGCGCAGGGCGAGCCCGGCGCCCGCCCGAGCAGAGTGCCCCACCCCGGGACCTTCGGGCCTCAGCACCCGCCTCGATCACCGTCGTGGGTGTCTGCAGGGGTGTCGGTATCTGTCATCTGCCGTAGGACGTACCAGAGGCGGTCGGCGCTCCCCGGCGGCCACGCGGAGCGCAACTGGCCGGTTGCGGGGTCGAGTTCGCCGCGCCACTGGGCGTACCAGGAGGCCGGGTCGTTGGGCCAGACGGGGCCGTGAGCGCAGGGTACGGCCAGGATGGGGTCCAGGTCCGTGGGGTGGCCGAGCGTCTCGAGCCGGCCGGTCACCGCCCGCAGCGGCCCCCACACCCGGGTCTGCGTGACCAGGCCGGCGGGAACGTCGCTCCAGCGCTCGTACGAAGGCACGGGCCGGGGCGAGGCTGCGGCGGAAGAGCTGCTTGGCCACCACCGCGACGCGGGACTCCTCGTCGGCCATGCGCTCGCCAGGTTGTGGGTCTTCCAGAACTGGCCGCGCGTCGCACGTGCCGGGCCACCGGACTCATCCCCATCCCGGCACGATGGGCGCCTCGCTCAGCACTGGTGCTTGAGGTAACTGCGGGGTGGGGGAGTTGACCTCCCGGCGACGAGGCTGCCTGCGAGCCTGGTTCCGGGTCATGGGCCGATCTTGCGGAGGATGTGGACGATGTCGCGGCGCAGGAAGGGGGCTCCGGCCGGGCCTTTGACGAATTCGAGGATGGTGATGTCCTCGTGGTTGCAGTTGTTCTCGGCGTGGCCGGCCGGGTTCATGCAGTGGGAGCGGCTGTGTTCCTGGACGGTCCATCGGTGCTGGTAGTTGATGGTGGTCCGCTGGTGTGGGAGCGCAGCCTGCGGCTGGTCGGGGGAGGGGGCGGCGCGGCCGCGGATGGTCACCAGGTGCACGGTGCCGTCGTCCTCGATCCCGCGCCGCCGATCGGCGCGGGTCTTGGAGGGCTTGCGTTCAACTGTGGTGGTCTCTGTCAGGGGTTTGCCGATGCGTTCTTGGGTGATCAGGTCCCAGCAGGCGATCACGGCGCGCGCGGCGTGGGGGAGCTGGCCTTCGTTGGCCGTCTGGGCGAGGATGTTGCCGGCGTGGACGAGGTAGGGCTGGTGCGGCTCCATGGGTGGCTGGGGGCGGTCTCCGGGCTCGCCGTCGTCTGCGGACTCCTCATAGAGCGTGATCCACCAGTGGGCCTCACTGGGAGATTTCGACTCGCTGAGGGTGCCGTCCTCGGCGACCTGCCACCAGCCGTCCTCCCACTCACTGGGATCCCACCGGCCCCAGGAAGCGGCCACGATCTCGCCACGTGGCCCGCCACTCTGCCCGGGCAAGGACAACGGCATGGGCTCGGTGAAGAGCAGGAAACCGAATGGTGCGGGGACGCGGTGGGCACTGATCGGCGCGGTGCGGGGCCGGGCGGCCTTGCGGGCGGCCACCTGGCACATGTCCGGGTCCACAACGTACAGTCGGGCCTTCGCCAGACGCTGGAGCTCGTAGTCGGTTAGCAGATCGCCAGCCAGGCCGGGGCTGTCCGTGCGGGGGATAAGCCGGACCACACCCTCCTCGGCCATCTGGGCGCGCTCCCAGCGGGTTTCCGGGTCATCCAGGTAGGCTATGAGCTTGCGACGGATGTCGGGCAGTTGTCGCGGATCGGGCGGCCAGGGCCTCGGTCGCCACCCCGGACGCTCACGCTCCTCCAGCCAGGCCAGCATCGCCGCGTCTGGCTCTGGCGGATCGAACTGCCGAAGCCAACTGACGCTGCCGTCTCCCTGGGTGACGCACAGGCCGGCAAGCAGTTGCGCCCACGACGCGATCCGCTCGGGCTGGTCCTCATCGAGATGGATCTCGCCCAGCGGTGCGCCCTGCAGATCCAAGATCGTGGCGTGCGTGGTGGCCGAGGCCGCTGCCTGCCGCCCGTACCGGCGCTCGATCCACGCGATCGCCTCCGGTACCGCCGTCTCCGGAACCCAGGCCCGTACCGCGACCAGCCAGCACATGAGCATCCACATGGTCTGGCGGAACGCCGCCACCTCGGATGCGCTGTCACCGTTCAGGGAGATGGCATGCCGGGTGGACTGGCCAAGCCCTTGGAACTCGTTGCGCTCCAGGTGCGCCTCGACGAGTGCCTCGCATGCCTGCGCCAGTCCGTCCAGTGGGGGCATCGCGCCTTGGTCGCGGTCCACCCTTCGCTCCTTATCGGATGACACGGGCGGTGAGCGTGTCCAGGTCCTCGCCCGCGTATGTCGCCCAGAACTGGCAGGTGACGCCGAGGGCCAACACGCTGCCGTGCAGGACGTTGAAGCCGCCGTGCTGCCGGGTGAGCGACATCACCGAGCTGAGCGCCCGGCCCTTTCGGGCGAGCGGGAACACATCCCCGGCCGGCCGCGCCCCCGGCCAGCGCGCCGGGACGATCCGCGGGGCGCGCACGGCCAAGCCCTTCGGCACCTGCGGGTCACGCTCGGTCAGCCACCCGTCCAGCAGCCCCAGGGCCATCCCGGTACACCCGGCCACGGTCGCAGGCGACTGCTCGCTCACCTCCGGCTCCACGGCGCTCAGCAGACTCCGGAGGACCGCAGGGTGGTTGGCGGCGATGGCCAGTGTCGCTTTGCGCAACACCTCGGCGGCGGCCTCCCGCTGTTCTCCCACGGCCGTGAACTGCATCATGTTGTAGCGCTCAAGGGCACGATCGAGCGCCGCCTGCAGCTCGGCGAGGGGGACCGGGGGACTGTCTTCAGTGATGCCGTCCTCGGCCAGGAGCGGCGCCAGCTTGGCCCACATTTCATCGGCCATCCCGAAGCGGCGCTGGATGCTGGGCTCGGGGACGGTAGGCCCTTGATGTCGACGGCGCGTGCTGCTCATCCACATATCCTCGCAGCTCGCACGGGGCCGCGAAGCCTGTTCAATGGAAATAGCCATCCGGACGAGCGAGTGTGTGGTAGGGTCCGCACTTCGCCCACAGCACCTGGCTCGCCGTCGCTCGCCGTCAGCGGTGCAACTCTTCACGGCATCTGTGCTCGGCCGTGGGCGACGGATCGCCACGTGCACCAGCGGTTGACCGCTCCACTTGGTATATGCGCATCGCCGCGCGGCTGGGGCGTGGACATCTCCGGTATTGATGGTCTGCATGTGGTTGTCAGTGATTGATCTTCATCGTGGTGTCAGTGGAAAGACCGGCGTGAGCAGGGCAGGGGTACTGACGCTCTCGGCCGATCACGGGTGTCACCAGTGACGAAAGGCCCGGTCAACATTGCGCAGACCATCAGCCGGGCGTCATTCCTCCTCCCGGCCGTCAGCCAGAAATCTGTGCCAGCTCCACTGTGGTACGTCGTCGCCAGTCGCACGTTGGGGTGCTCGAACAGCCGCAAGTGCTCGACGCGGATCCGGACCAGATTGCTGTAGGCCCGGACGCGGAGACCGGCCCCGACCGCCCGCTGCAGCATCCGGGCGAACGCCGGGTGCAGGGTGGGCTCGCCTCCGATCAGCTGGATCTCCTCTGCGCCGAGGCTGGCGGCTTCATCGATGGTCCGGTTCCAGTCGTCCTCGGTCATGCTGCCGTGGTTCCGCGTCGGCCCGGACTCGGCGTAGCAGATGGTCGGGCAGGTGAGTTGACAGCGGTTGGTGATCTCCAGCGACAGGAACCGCAGCGTGGTGGGGGCCTCTGGAGCAATCGTCGTGACGCGATCGTAGCCGCGGGCCATCAACCCGTCTGCTGTTGTGGCGACTTGGTTCCCGGTGGATAGCCGGGCAATAGGCGGCCCGTCCCGTTTCCCGCTTCCGCAGCCGCTGCTCTTCCACTGGACCAGCCCGTCCGTCCCGCGAGACGGCCCCCTGGCACTGCATGCTTCCCACACGTCGAGGCAGCAACGCACGAGCTGCAGCTCGCCCCCTTCCGCACGCCTACGCTCTGCGTAGATCCCGTTCGCGTCGATCAAGCGGCCAAGGCCGGTGACAGGAGGCCCCGTGATGCTGAGCCCGAGCGAGCTTGAGCACAGTGCCGTGAAGGAATGCGTCGACGCACTCGTTGACAGCCGGGGAGGTCTCCTCCTGTACGGCCACGGCCTCGCCGGCCGCGAGGCCCTCGTCGCGGCAGGCGCACAGCTCGCCACCACAGTCGGCCTGCCCCTGACCCTCGTTGACGCCGAGGCACTGCGGGACCACACCGCCGCCTTCCTGGAACAGCTCGGTACGCCACACCACACCTTCCTGTCTCCCGCAGAGGCCGCCCACTGGCCGACCGGCTACACCCCCAACGCGGTACTGGCCGTCCACGCCGACGCCCTCCTCGACCCGGCCGTGGAGGAGCCCCTGCTCGCCGCAGCCCGCGAGGCGAACCGTTCCGGGCACCTGCTCGTCGCACGGCGCCCCAACGGCGCCAGCCTCCTGGACGCGCACACGGCACAGACCCACCACCTGATCGCCAGCCCGATGACCACCCAGACAGAGGCCGCCACAGGCACCCGGGCCCGGTACGAACCAGGCCCCGCGAACGACAGGGCGGCCCGGCGCGACTACAGCCCGGAGTCCCCGCTGCTCCGAGACCTACAGTCCCCCTGGAGGACCCAGGCGGCAGTAGCGGCTCTCCGCCCTCCCCCGCCCAATCCCTTCTACGAGCAGGCCGCCGACTGGGAGGAGTGGGCCCAGACCTTCATGGACGCAGCCACACTCCGACCGAACCAGACGGGCGAGGAAACGATCCAGGGCCTCCAGCGGTTCTTCACGGACCTGCAGACGCGCCAAGCCGCGGAGACGGCACCGTCCCGCCCCGAACAGCCGGGTGTCACCAGCGCCCCGTCCGCGCCCCTCGCGGACACCTCTCGTACGCCAGCAGGAAGCCCGCCTTCGGCCGAGAGGCACGAAGGCCCGCAGCAGCGCCCGTCTCCGACGGTACTGGCCTTCGAACACGGCCCGACTCACGAGCTGGGCCAGCAGACGTCCGAAGAGACACCGGATACCAGCAGCGCGGAAACCGACGTCATCTCCTTCGAGGAACTGCAGGCCGTGCTCGAAGACCCCGACTTTTTCCGAAGAGCGCAGCAGCAGGCAGAACGCATGCAAGCGGACTCTCTGGCCCGCCTGGAGGAGGCAGCGGCCGCCCTCAAGCGCCTCTGGCAGGACAGCAGGCCGGATGGATCCGCGGAGCAACACGCCCCCAGCTCTCAGCGAAGAGAACATGACCCCGTGCGGCGACACGCGACCAGCCAGGACCAGACCACGACTCACCAGTCGCCCCGACAGCACCCCGGCCGCTAGACCCGCCTCTAGAGACCCGGCGCAGCCCCCACCCGTGGAGTTGCCTCCTTCACGGGTGCCACGTGCTGCCTCGCCGGCCCCTCTGGACACCCTGCTGCGCCTGGCCCGCTCCTGCTGCCATACATCACCACGCCGTCCCGGGCCGGGGCGGCGGCGGACAGCCGCTCGGCGAATCCCGCGTGCCCGGCGCCGGTGGTAGCCGCCCGGGCGCCGGACCTCGCCGCGCAGCACCTCGGCCGCGTCCCGGACCCGGCCCCACCCCGCCACCTGTTCCGGGCCCCCAGCGGCCTGTTGACAATCCCGCGCCCTGAGCGCGGACCGTCCGTCAACGTCCTCACAGCCCGCCCGCTGACCGCGACCACACCAACCCTCCTGACGACACCGCGACCGGGACAGGCCCCTACCCGGAACAAGATCCCTTGGGTCTTGCCGCACGGCCGGGGCTGGTCTCCGGTGTATCGCATGTCGGCGCCCCCACTGTCCGCCGGGGGCCGGTGTGCCGCGCCGGTGGGCGCCGAGTTCGGTCCGCGTCCCCCCACGCGGGAGGGCACAGCGGTGGGCGGTTGCATCCCGGGTGAGGAGCGTGTCGAGGGAGCGTTTGTTCTCCAGTCCGGCCAGCGTGCGGCGGATACTCCGCCGGAGTCGGCGAGTTGGGCCAGCAACCGGTCGCGCGCGGTCCTTCGCCACACCAGTTCGGTACGCAGAGCAGCGAGGTCTGGTTCGCCGGGCGGCGTTGGATCAGCTGACTGGCTGTGCCGAGGCGTGAGCCGAGTACCAGGCATTCCAGATCTCGCCGCGGAGTCGGCCCCGTGGTGGCACATCCATACCCTGGTCTCTGGCCCACTGCCGTACCTCGGCCACGGCTGGTGTGGCTGTCGAAGGCGCGTGAGCCGGCCCCCGCCCACGGGCGGGAACGGCTGCGCGAGGAGCTGTCTGCGGGAGTGTTTCGGGGGAGGCGGTGGTGAAGCCGCGGCGTTCGAGAATGCGGCGGCGCTTGTGGTGCATGCGCTCCAGCCAGGGCACGTCGGCGTCGAGGTAGTCGTGGGCCTCGACATGGGACTTCTTCGTCTCGGCGCTGCGCATGATCCGTCCGACTTGCTGGATGACACGCCCTTTGAACGAGATGGGGCTGGTAAGGAAGAGAGTGTCGAGTCGTGGGGCGTCGAAGCCCTCGCCAGCGAGTTTGTCGATGGCCAGCAGCACCAGCGGGGTGGTGGTCTCGTCGTCCAGGATGGTGCGGACGCGTGCGCGCTCGGCCGGTGGCATGCCGCCGTGCAGCAGCAGCGGTTCGATGCTGTGCGCGGCCAGGGCGGTGGCCAACTGGTGGAGGTGCCCGACCCGGTTGGTCAGGGCCAGGCTGCACCGTCCGCGGCGGGCGGCGTCGGCGATGTCGGCGGCAATCTGAGTGTTGCGATCGGAATCCGCGGTGAGTTCGGTGTAGATGGCCTGGAGGGAGGCGCCGTCCTTGCCGGGCTCGTCGGTGCTGAACGAGGTGGAGTGGACGATGAGGTGCTTGGCGAAGGCGCTGGTGTCGGCGATCTCGTGCCGGATGGGCCCGCACTGCATGGTGATCAGCGGGTCCATCTGATCGGCCCGGTAAGGCGTGGCCGACAGGCCGGTCCACCGCTCGACGCGGGCCTTGCGGATCGCGGCTTCGGCACCCTGTGCTCCCACGGCGTGGCACTCGTCGACGACGACGAGCCCGTAGCCGTCCAGCAGACCGTCGGGGGCGTCGCGGTGGCTGAGCGTCTGGAGCATGACCAGGTCGACCACGTGGCTGCGGCGGTCCTTGCCCGCGCCCAGGGACCCGACCCGGCCCTCGCCGAGTTCGAGGAACGTATCCAGGCGGTCCTGCCACTGGGACAGCAGCTCGGAGCGGTTGACAATAATCGCCGTAGGCATCCCATGGTGAGCGATCAGTGCGCAGGCCATGACCGTCTTTCCGGATCCCGGTGGTGCCACGAGCACTCCGCTGCTGTGGTCCTTTACCGCGTCGACCGCCTGGCGCTGCACGCCGGTCAGCTCGCCGGTGAAGCGGGCGCTGATCGGCGCGAGGCCTGGGAAATCACTGGTGATCGTGAGCGTACCGCCGGCTGCGGCGATGAGCTGGGCGGCCTCGTCGCACAGACCGCGCGGCAGCTTCAGCCAGTCCGGATCAGTGGCGTCGAAGGAGCAGACCAGGCGAGGGGTGTCCCAGGTCGAATACCGTTGGCTCTGGCGGCGGTAGAACTCCGGGTTGTGGAACGACGCCGCATGCTTGAGCGCGGCGAGCAACGACGACGACAGACCCTTGGTGGAGACCGCGAGCATCGCCGACAGCCTCGCCTCAACGATGGCGGGCGCCTTGCCCAGAGCCCGACGTCGGGGCTTGGGCGGCAGGACCGGCGCGGTCGCCGACGGGCCCGCGGCGACCTCGCCGAGCTTGTCGACGAGCTCGGCGACCTGGGCCGGGGAAAGCCGCTCGGCCCGGGACAGGTACGCGAACTGATCCGGATACGGTTGCCAGGTCTGCGGGTCGCAGAAGACCGTGGTTCCCTTCAGCCGCGCCACGCCCTGCAGCGGCAGCGCGATCAGGTTGCCGAACCGGGCATTGCCCCTGGCGTTCGACGGCAGCAGGTCTTGAGCGGGGAAGAGCCGGTCGTAGCTGGATAGCGTCATCCGCCCGCGGCTGTCGATCGCCTGGCGCAGCAGGGCCATCCCCAGCGCGCGGGCGGTGGTCGCGGCAACGGGGCCGGTGAAGAAGGTCCACACGTGCGCCCCGGTTCCGGAGCGGGAGATCTCCACCACGGCGGGGACCCCCGCCTCGTGGCAGGCACCTGCGTAGGCACAGGCGTCGCCGCGCCAGTCGCTGCCGTCCTTGCCGTCGAAGTCGACTGCCAGGAATCGGCAGGTGTCATCGGCCAGCAGCGGGTACAGCCCAAGATGGGTCTCTCGCCGTCCCGGCTCGGGACGGGAGAGGTGGTGGTAGACCACCTGATCGGTCAGTGGCCAGAACACCCGCTCGGTCTCGTTCTTGTTCTTGGCGAAGGGGTTGTCCTCGGCAGGGCTCCAGCCCGTCCGTCCCGTTCTCGTACTCACCCACCGGGTGGCGTAGACATCCTCGCGGCCGGTGAACAGCGCCCGGAACAGGGCAATTTTCGCCTCTGTACCGGAAGAGGTGTCGGCGTACGGCAGCCTGCAGTGGCCTTCGGCGAGGGCTGGCACGCCAGGTTCGGGGACCGGGGGCAGGGCCTGTGCCTGGCCGTCGGCGGATGGGCCCAGGCGGGCGCGCAGGTGCGTGTTCTCCGCGCGCAACGCGGTGAGCGCGGTGTGCAGTTCCGCGTTCTCCTCCAGTGCCACGGCGAGCCGGATACGCAGTTCGGTCGGGTCGTTGCAGACGTGCCAGTCCTCCACGCGGTCCATGATCTGGGTGCGTGTCCGCGGCGGGATTCTTTTCAGCCGAAAGCCACTCCACACAGTGACCCTGCGCCGACATCCTGCACCAGGACATCGCGGTGTGGATGGCCGCATTGCCCGACCTGGCCGGGCCCGGCTGGGCCGGGACACGATCCGGGCCCAGCTTCTGACCGGCGGGGAGACCACCAGCGCCGGGCGCTGCCCCGGCTCAGGGACTGAATGCCTTGTGGCGGCAGGGCGCGCAGCACCTCCCGACGGCAAACCCGCCGCTGACAAGGCCCGGGCGAGCCCTCGCGCCGAGTCTTCCGGTATGGCGCCAGGGTGCGCCTTGGTCCGAGTGGCCAGCGGCCGATACACACCCACGCCCATGCCGTGAACCCTGATCACCCGTGTGGAGGGCTGGAGGTGCGGCATGGCGACTCGGACCCGTACGGTCGCGGTGCCCGTCCTGACCGGAGGCGGAGCTGGCGGTCCCGCGCCCGGTCGCACGTTGCGCGGGACTGCCCCGGGCTCCGGGGGACTGCCCGCCCTGGCGTCTTCGAACCCAAGGTGTCGGGTGATTCAGAACTGGTCGGCCCGCATGGGAACGAGCTCGGCGACTTCGAACACGTCTGTCTCGGGATGCAGCTCGAGGTACCGGGCAAGAACCTGGGCGTGCGCCTGGTCGGCGAACAGGTCGCGGGCGACCGCGTCGTCCGTGAGCCCGATCATGGCCAGGTGCGCGGCGGCGTGGAGGGCGTCCTGCTTGCTGGGGTAGGCCCAGGTGCTCAGCGAGCGGTTTTGCTGGCTTCGGTGAAGAAGCACCCACCGGCCGCCGGCGTCCGTCACCGGCGCGTCGAGGAGGGCCCGGCACGAGGGGCACCAGGCGGCGTGGGCCGCGACCCGCTGTTCGGGCCGGACCCAGCCGACAGGCTGCTGCGCATGCGACACGGCGGGAGCCGGCCGCGAGGACAGAGGCTGCGGCGCGGCGACGAGCAGCGCGGGGACCTGATAAGCGGTCCGGCTCTGGGTCCGCTTGAGCGGATGGTGCGGGGGACGCCACAGCACCGGCGGCCATGCCTCGGCGAGCGAGCGGTGGTGGACGTAGATCGCAGGGTGGCTGCCGTCCGCCAGAGCGCCGCTGCCCGGGATCCGCTCCTCGCCGGGCGGCAGCGGCAGCAGCCATCCGCCGGTGTCCTTGAGCCAAGGCTGCCCGCAGGCATCACACCAGTGCACCGCGGCGCCCTGCTCGGCCGCACTCCCGTACCAGTCCGGCTCCTCCGGGCCCAGACTGCCCCGCGTCATCATGGTCGGCTTCTCGCATGGGCAGGAACGGAAGCGGTACAGCTGAACATCCGGCTCATCGTCCCGCCGGGCGTCCAGCCACCCCGGGTGAATCCCCAGTGCCGCAGCCAGCGCCCGCCGCTCGGCCTCGCCGGGCCGGGACCGGCCCGCAGCCCAGTGCCCGAGCTGGTGCGCACCGACACCGATCGCGCGCCCCAGACCGGCCCCGCTCTTCGCGGTCGCGTCCTGCAACAGCCTCAGACGCCGGGAGAAGGGAGAGAGACCGAGCAACGCCCACACCGGATGATCGGCCCGGTCGACGTACCCCCAGTCCCCCTCCCATACGTCATGGTGATCGTTGTAGACGGCCGCATGCTCGCGCAGCACCCCGGTCAGCCACCGGCGCACACAGGCATCGTCCGCCCACTGCCCGGCCGTCGCCTTCCGCGCTGCGGCTTCGGCGTTCTCCACCAGCACCAAGTCCTCGTGCATGGTGAACACATGCTGCTCGATGACCAGCAGCGCCCGGGCGGCGATGACACGCCGCGCCGGATCCACACCGGCCCCGCTCAGTACGCCCGACAGCACATCGACGGCCCGCAGCACGGGCCGCTCCTGCGCCTTGCCCCAGCTGCCCACTGGCTCTGATGGTCTGCATGTGGTTGTCAGTGATTGATCTTCATCGTGGTGTCAGTGGAAAGACCGGCGTGAGCAGGGCAGGGGTACTGACGCTCTCGGCCGATCACGGGTGTCACCAGTGACGAAAGGCCCGGTCAACATTGCGCAGACCATCAACCAGCGGCGAGGGCCGTGGCGATGCGGGGACGGCCCACGCCCCAGGGCGCCCGTCAGCGACGGGCCTCAGCGACGGGCCTCAGCGGCGGCCTTGCGCTCGTGAATCGAATGCGGGCGCGCCCGCATTCGGCGCCGCGGTGTCTGGGCGGGTCGGCGCTGACGACGCGTCCAGGACCTCTCGGCACCGCCTCCGAGCACCTGGCCGCACTCAACGAGGCACTCAGGGCGCTCAACGCCGTGAATCAGAGCACCACGAGGGGCGTCTTCGCCCAGGCCGCTGCCGATCCGACCCACACGCTGGAGTACGAGAAAATCCGGCAGTTACGAAGACCACCGCGATCCGGAAGAAAGCCCTACACACTCCCACAGACCGACTTCCGGTGCCGAGAGTCCGCGCTACGGGTGACGAAAGCGCACATCACATCAGATTCCCACAGACCATCACAGCGTGCGGGCGAGTCCGCGAGCGGATGCGAGGACCTGCCGCCATGTGTCGTCGGTCGAGTGCGGGGCCAGTGCCTCTGCCGTGGCCGAAGGCCCGCTGCGGGTTAGCGAGCTCGTTGCCGCTGACGAAGACGACCCCGTCGGCTTGGGCACCCATCTGCGATGCAAAGGACCCGTAGTGATCAGCGTGGGGGCTGTTGTCAGACGGGGGGCCAGGATCGCAGGAGGACGCTGATGCTCTCGGCGGTGCATGCGGAGTGCTGGAGGTGGGCGTGGAGTTCGCGTACATCGTCTTTGCCCGGTCGGGACGGTACGCCGTGGAGATCGAGGAAGCCGCTTGTGACGGCGATGGCGACGGCGAAGTTGCCGCGTTCGAGCCACCGCAGGCGGCCGAGGGTGTGGCACAGGGCTGCTGCCCGCATGTAGACACCCCCGTACACCGCGGTGTCCAGAGCGCGGGCGTAGGCACGGGCCAGGGCTGCCACGGGTACCCCGTAGTCGTCGGCCTGCGCGTCGCCGTAGCGGGCAGTGGCCTTCTCGGCGACGCGCAGTACCCATGCCAGGGAGACCTGCGGGTCCTCGTGCTCGTTGCTCACGCGGCGGCTGCCCCCTGCCGCCCCTCGTCGGTCTCCTCGAGCTCGTCGAAGAGGTCCGCGTGCTCGTCGAGGACGCCGAATGCCACGTCCATGAACCGGGCCCGGGCGCCGGAGGTGTCCTCGGTGACGAGAGTCGCCAGGTACGCGCCCAAGGTCAGATTCCGGTCGGCGGCGGCACGGCGGGCCAGGTCGCCCGTGCCGGTCGGCACTTTCGCGTTGAGCTGCTCACTGTCTGTACGCATAGCGTCAGGATAGCCGAGGATATCCTGTGAGGGCAGCGCTTCCTGTGCCGTGACCGTCGTCAGCGCGATCGTGGGCTTCCGGGCCAGTCCGACATCTCGTCTGCGCAGCCGCACATTCCAGCCGACCTGCCTTACGTTCTCCAGGCGTTTCAGCAGGTCAAAGCCACGAAACCGCCTTATGATCCTTACGTTTCGGCTGGCTGCGTTGCAGACTTCCCAGGCTCGGGTGCGGCCCAGGGCAGTCCGAGTCCGGCGAACACGGCCTTCAGTTCGGGCGGGTAGCCGGGGAAGGCGTCGCGCATGGTGTAGAGGCGTTTGCGGAGCTGGATCTCGCGGCCGCCGATGAGGGGACGGTAGGAGTCGGCGACGGTGATCCGCCCGGCGGAGTCGGTGAGAGGACCGACCTCGGCGAGGTGCTGACGGGCGGCGTCGGCGAGTTCCTGGGCGCGCTCGGCGCGGCCGCGCCGCTGGGTGGGCACGGCCGTGGTGCTGATGCGGGTATCGCCGGTGGCCGGGCCCATCCGCAGTGCCTTGAGCGCCTGGCGCCGCGGCTCGTGGAGTTCCTTCCACTTCACGTGCTGTCCGCGCAGCCACCGCCCGAGGTCACCGCCCCGGTACAGGCGTGGTCCGCGCAGGAGCTCGGCCCGCTGTCCGCCTTCGGCCTTGAACAGCTGCAGGCGGGCGAGCTGGCGGTGGAAGGCGGCGCTCCACGGTGCCACCTCCTTCGGCGGGAGCCGCCAGGCGCCGATGGCGTCAAGCTGCTGCAGATCCTTGCCCGCCTCAAGGAAGGGCGCGATGAGGTCCAGCCGGATCTGCTCCAGACCCGCGTCATGGGTGCCCGGGCGGCGGCGCTCGATCAGCATGGCGCTGATGGGGATCTCCTCGCCGCCAAGATCGATGGTCTCGTCCTTGTGGGGCAGGAGGTGACCGTGGAGGGCGGCGTAGGCGCGCGAGGCGGCCAGGAACAGGGCGCGGCCGTCCGCGCGAGGGTCCCACTCGAAGCCCAGGCCAGCGAGGTAGTCGATGTCGTCGGGGTGGATGCGCGGTCCGCGCCGCAGCCACTCCGCACGGGCCTCCTCGACATCGCCCCCCAGCTGCTCCGTCAGCTGGACCAGATCCGTCTTGTCGGCGCGCGCCCGCCGCCGCAGCTTGTCCAACTCGACCGCGAGCATCAGCCCGCTCTCTTCCCAGTCCGCAGGCACGACCAGGTGGCCGTTGGCCTCACGGAACGCGGTGGCGGCCTCCACAACCCGCAGCATCTCAGCCTCGGACGGGTCGTTGACCACCTTGAACCGCAGCCAGTCCACCACGGCCCGCACCGACCGCTCGCGGGTAAGGACCACCATCTCCGCGCGTTCCTTGGCACGCTGCTGGATCCGTTCCTGGCGCTCGGCATCGGTGACGGCCGGCCTCGTGCGGCTGGTGGACTCCCCCGAGGAGGAAGGCCCGCCGTCGGGCTCGTAGGACTCCACCGCCCGCAGCATATTGGTCACCGGGTCCCAGTCCGAACTCTGCCCGATCTCGTCACCCGCAGGGCCTTCGAGGTGGAGCACGGGCACGATGATGTTCGCAACCTTCTCCGGGTTGTCCCGGTCGAACCTCACGGCGCGCCCGGCGATCTGCAGCAGCTCATGCAGCATCGAGCGCGGCTCGACCAGGGCGACCGCGTCCACCCGCGGCACGTCGATGCCCTCGCTGAGCACCCGCACCGAGCACACGACAACCAGGTCGACCTCGTTGCCGTCCAGGTCGGTGCCGTTCTCCAGGGCCTCCAGCGCCTTCGCCCGCTCCTTGGCCGGGCTGTGCTCGTGCAGGGCGACCGCGAACACCCGCTGCGGGGCGGTGGTGCCCTGCGCGTTAAGCAGCCAGGACTGCTCCGGCATCGTCTCGGCCGCCGCCATCGCCCCGGCGACGGTGCTGTGATAGGTCAGCAGCCTGCGGCAGCCGTACCGCCCCGCCGCCCGCAGCGTCGCCCCCGTCGCCGAGGCCAGCAGCTCGGCCTGCACCTCCGGGTGCGCGGGCCCCAGCCGCGCCGCCATCTCCCGCAGCCGTTCCTCGTCCACCTCGGCGACCACGACCTGGCTGTGCGCCAGCTTCCCCCGCCGCTGCGCCTCGCCCAGCCCCATCTGGTACACGACCGGCCCGTGGACCTTCTCCGACATCCGCACGGCTGGCGTCATCACCAGCTGGCCCCGCGCGTCCCGCTTCATCATGCTCGGCAGCCGCGGCGTGGCGGTCATTGCCAGACGGCACGAAGCCGGCACCAGCCGATTGGAGTTGATCCGCCCCCATACCTTGGAGAACTCGGTGTGGTGCGCCTCGTCCTTCACCAGCAGGTCCCACGCGGGCAGCGGTGCCACGCCGTCCTCGGCGAGACTCAGCCGGTGCGCCTTGATGACGGTTCCCACGCTCGCGTACGTGATCAGCACCGTGTACGGCAGCCCGGCCTGCCTGAACCGGTGCACGTGCGCGGCCAGCTGCCGGGGACTGGTCGTCACCCAGACGTCCTCGTCCTCCCGCCCCACCAGCCGGGCGTCCCGGTCGCCGTAGACCGCGATCACCGGCCCCTGCCACCCGTACGCCCGCAGCTCCTCGTAGGTCTGCTCCAGCAGGCCCCGCGTGGGCACCGCGAACAGCATCCCGCCCGCGGGCGCCACCTCGTCGCGGACCATGAACCCGATCCGCGTCTTGCCCAAGCCGGGCGCCAGATGGATCTGTGCCAGGAACCGGCGCCGCCGCGACCCCGGCCGAGGAGTGAACGCCCGCACCGCCGCCGCTACCGCCTCCGGCTGGTGGTCGTACAGCCACGCACACTCATCCACCGCGCCCCGCGCGGCCTCGGCCACCGAACGTGGGCTCCCCGCTACCGTCTGGCTCACTGGTTTCCTCCTGACGCCCGCGACGCCGCAGGCTCTCCGCGCCATCGCGGCGCCCTGTGCTCGAAGTACTCGAACCCCGTTGCCCGCTCAGGCCAGCGGCCGGGCCACTTGCCCAACCTCGCTTCGAAACGCGGGACGTTGTCACCTGCCCGCGCCGATAGGCTCACCCGCATGACGTCACCCTTCGGGCCTGCAGCCGACCGCGCCCAGCGCGACAAAGACGCCTATTTCGGCCTCATTGCCCGCCACAGCGCCACTCTCTACGCCGCCGCCGAACACAACGACGTCGACGCCGTCTTCCAGGTCCTCGCCGACCTGTACAGCAGCCTCAGCACGCCGATGACCGGCGCGGCCGACATCACCCACCACCTGCTCGTCGCCGCCCACGAAGACGCACCCGCCCACCTGCGCACCCCCACGGGCGCCTTCGACCTGAACCGGGTCGTCAGCAGCGACCAGCCGGACGCACTCGCAGTGATCGACATCGCCGCCCGCCTCGGCGAGACCAGCCTCACCAGGGCAGAAGAGCACCTCGTCGAGGCGCAACAGGCCCTCGACGCCTGCCAGGAGGCGCTGGCCCACCTCGCCTCCGACGGCGACGAGATCACCCGCAAACACACCGCCGTCACCACCATCTGGACCCTGCGCGACCACCCGCACGCAGCCGCCGTTGCCCTCCTCTACGCATGGGCCGCACTGCGCGCCATGCACCAACCCACACCCCCGGCCCACACCCCCGGCTGACACCCCCGGCGGGAACCGCACGACCCGCCACCGCCGCGCATCCCCCAACACCGCAGGAACGACAGCACCCGAGCCACGCCCGCGGGGGATGGGCACCGAAACCCCGGACACCCACCTCCCGAAAACTCTGCAACCAGGCAAAACACCCAGAACAGAACATTCCGCCACAAGGTGAAAAATCCGGCCAGCACCCCGGCACACCCCCATCAGCTGCGCTCCCCGCCCTCAGCCACCTGCGCACGAGCGATCAACAACGCACCGCGCGCCGCATTGGGCACACACCCAGGCTCCCCACACGTGTCACACTCCGGCAACTCCGCCGCCGAGCACCACTCATCGGCACGCTCCCGCAACAGCGCCTGGCGCTCCAGGAACCCAGCCACCTCGCACCGCAACGCACCGCCCAGCTCCCGCAGCTGCGCCGCCGCGATTCTCATCTCGCTGACCTCACGCCGCACCCGGGCGATCCGGGCCCCCTGACGCCGGTTCTCCTCGGCGGTGTAGGGACCTCCGCCCTGTGCCAGTCCACCCGCCGATTCCGGGTGCCGCCGGTCAACGCGTCCATGTCCGTCATGGCGTCCCGACACCCCCTCCCTGCGGAGTCGGCCCGGACGGCCGGGCGCTGCGCACGACGGCGGGGAGCCGCCGGAAAGATGTACCGGCGCTTGCAATGAACTTATGTAACGCCACAAAGCGCGGTACAGAATTGTCTGTCGCCGGACTTCTGCAACGCCCGAGTCGCGCAACGCTCCGGTCGGCGCGTGCCTCAGTCCGAGAACCATGCCCACAAGGAGCCTCCCCTGCCGAAGCGATCGCCGACCAAGCAAGATCGGAAGTGCGGGACTTTCTGTAGGGGTGGGGGATGCGATACCCGGTCACCCATCTCTTTGATTTCCCGACAAGGATACCTGCCCGAGGCACTCCGAGACCAGCCGACGCG
>NZ_RIBZ01000331.1:0-46030 GCF_003721215.1 Streptomyces botrytidirepellens | reverse complement strand
CGGGCCGCGGCGCACCGCCGCCGCCCGCGTGCACGGGCGCGACGGGCGAGGGCGGGCGTTCCACGGCGACGGACACCTTCCCGGTGCCCCCCGGCGCCGTGCCGCCGCCGCAGTCCACGGAGACCCGATGCGCGCCCTTGGTCGCCGTCGAGCGGATCGTCGCCTCACTGAACAGCCCGTCGCCCTCCGGGGTCAGCTCCGCGTCGCTGACGAACACCGGCGACGTGGCCGTCGCCACCATGCCCTCGCAGCCGAAGGCCCGGACCTCCACCTCGGCGCCGGGCGCGATGGCGAGCGGGCTGACCCGGATCGTGGCGGTTCCGTCGTGGCGCTGATCGGCGAGAGCGGGCCCCGAGGCGACGAGACAGAGGGCCGCCGTACAGAGTGTGAGGGTGGCGATGCGCATCGTGAACCTCCCACCACGAGGCTCACGCGCCCTGCCCGGGCCCGCATCCGCTGCGGACCCGGCCCTGCTCCATATGGGTGCTCGGGCAGGTGCTCAGACGACGCGTTCCACCAGGTCCGCGATCGAGTCGACGACGGTGGACGGCCGGTACGGGAAGCGGTCGACCTGGTCGGACTGGGTCACCCCGGTGAGCACGAGGAACGTCTCCATGCCCGCCTCCAGACCGGCCCGCACGTCCGTGTCCATCCGGTCGCCGATCATCGCGCTGCTCTCGGAGTGCGCGCCGATCGCGTTCAGCCCGGCGCGCATCATCAGCGGATTCGGCTTGCCGACGAAGTACGGCTCCTGGCCCGTCGCCTTGGTGATCAGCGCCGCGACCGAGCCCGTGGCGGGCAGCGCGCCCTCCGCCGAGGGGCCGGTCTCGTCGGGGTTGGTCGCGATGAACCGGGCCCCGTCGTTGATCAGGCGGATCGCCTTGGTGAGCGCCTCGAAGCTGTACGTACGGGTCTCGCCGAGCACGACGTAATCCGGCTCGACGTCGGTCAGGACATAGCCGATGTCGTGCAGGGCGGTCGTCAGCCCCGCCTCGCCGATGACGTACGCGGTGCCGCCGGGGCGCTGCTCGTCCAGGAACTGGCCGGTGGCCAGCGCCGACGTCCAGATGTTCTCGACCGGCACGTCGAGGCCGATGCGGGACAGCCGGGCGTGCAGGTCACGGGGGGTGTAGATGGAATTGTTCGTGAGCACGAGGAACGGCCTGCCGGACTCGCGCAGCCGCTTGATGAAGGCGTCGGCCCCGGGCACCGGTATGCCCTCGTGCATCAGCACCCCGTCCATGTCGGTGAGCCATGACTCGATCGGCTTGCGCTCTGCCACTGGTTGCTCTCCGCTCGGCTTGACCGTCTGGGCGACGTCCACAGCCTAACCGGGGCCTCCGGAGCCTCAGCGCGACAGACCCGCACAGCTGTCCGATCCTGAGGGGAGGGGGAACGCGAGCCGAACGGTAACCGTAAGGAGACCGCCATGGGCATCATGGACAAGCTGAAGGACGCGATCGGCAAGCACCCGGACAAGAGCCGACAAGCCGCACGCAAGGGGGCGGACACCGCCGACAAGAAGACAGGCGGCAAGCACTCGGAGCAGGTCCAGCGCGGCTCGGACAAGGTCGACGAAGAGCTCCGCCGCCGGGGCGAGGGGCCCCGGGGCGGTGAGCGGTAGCGTCCTCAGCGCCTCGCGCGCCGGGACTTCACGACGAGGGCGGCCCCGCCTGCCACGAGTCCGACACTGATCACGCCGAGCCCGGCGAGCCGGACGTTCTGTCCGGTGGCGGCCAGCTCGGGCTTCCAGTGCTCGGGGCGGCGGGTGCCGTCCTCGTCGCTTTTGTCGCTCTCCTCGTCTTGCTCGTCCTGCTCGTCTTGCTCGTGCCCGTCCTCGGGCTGACCGGTGCCGTCTTCGTCGGTGCCGCCGGGGTCGGTTCCGGTGCCGGGGTCGGTGCCGGGCGGGGTTTCGGTGCCGGTTTCGTAGCCGGGGTCGGTGACGGTGCCGGGGTCGGTTCCGGTCTCGGCGCCGGTCTCGGTGCCGGGGTCGGTGCCGGTGCCTGTTTCGGTGCCGGGGTCGGTTTCGGGGTCGGTGCCGGTCTCGGTGCCGGGGTCGGTTTCGGTGTCGCTACCGGTCTCGGTGCCGGTCTCTGTGTCGGTGCCGGTGTCCACGTCGGTGTCGGTGCCCGTCTCCGCGCTCGTGTCGGTGCCGGGGTCCGCCTCCGTATCCGTCGCGTCCGTGCCCGCCTCGTCCGTGCCGGTGCCCAGATCCGTCTCGACGCCCAGGTCTTCGTCCGTGCCGGAATCCGCCTGGCCCTCGGTGCCCTGGCCCGTCTCGCTCTTGAGGCTCGGCGGCGGTGGTGCGACGGGGCTCCGCTCCAGACGGCGGGTCGGGCTCGGCGCGGGAGTCGGCTCGGCGCTCGGCTCAGGGTCCGGCTCCAGCTCGGCCTTGGGCTCGGGCTTGGCGCTGGGCACCGGCTCGGCGCTGGGCTCCGGCTCCGCGCTGGGCTCCGGCGCGGGATCCGCCTCCGACGTGGCGTCCGCGCCGGGTACCGCCGCCGCGTCGATCCGGAACGCGTAGTCGTTCGACTGCCCGACCCAGTCCCCGTCGTCCGCGCGCCGCTGGACGGCGATGGCGTTGGCCGTGACCGGGCCCAGGGGTGCGTCGGTGGTGAAGCGCGAGCGTATGCGCACGTCGACCGTCTTCCCGGCCGCCACGGTGAACCCCTTGAAGTCCTTCTCGAAGACCCCGATGTTCTCGTCCTCATCGGTCGTCTGGAAGGAAACGGGCCGCCAGGTGCCGCCGCCCGCGGACGGGTCCAGGAACTCGAACTGGATCTGGCGGGGCCGCAGCGCATGGCCCTGGTCGACGAGGACCGCGACGGGGTGGACGGCCCGGCAGCCGGTGTCCGTGGTGTTGCGCAGTTCCAGGTGCCACTGCTGCCACCCGGCGCCCCGCGCGTAGTGATCCGGCCCGCCGCGCAGCCGGGTCTCTATGGGGAAGTCGGCGGCGGTCCCGTCCCCGCAGGTCGGGGCGGGTTCGGCCGCGGCGACGGGCGCCCCGATCCCGTACAGGGCCGGGGCGAGGGCGAGCGCGGCGGCGGGCAGGGCGGCGCGGAGGGACAGGGCGGCGCGGAGGGACAGGGCGGTGGGCAGGCGCATGGATGACCTCTGCTGGCAGCGGCGTATCCCCGAGCACTCCGCCACATTCCGCGTCCGCACGCCGACACACCGCGGGAGCGGCCGATTGCCCCCGACTGGCCGTCAACAAACCCTCGATCAGCCCAATGCGAAGAGCGGGGCGAGCACCAGCTGCGCCGCTCCCCCGACCACCGCCCGGGCCCCGCCGCGTACGACGTCGACCGGGACCGTGGGGCGGCTGGTGCGGGCGGCGTCCTCGGCGAGCACGGCGGCCACGCCGCGTACGTACGGGGCGGGGTCGGCCAGCACGACGCGGCCGCCGAGCAGCACCCGGTCGATGTCGAGGAGCCGTACGAGGTTGGCGGCGCCGACGCCGAGCAGCCGGGCCGCGTGCGCCTGTTCGCCGCGGGCGACGGCGGCCAGGCACAGGGCTTCGAGGCAGCCGCGGTTGCCGCAGTCGCAGGGCGGGCCGTCGAGCTGGACCACCTGGTGCCCGAACTCCCCCGCGTCCGTCCGCGCGCCCCGGTACACGCCGCCGCCGAGCACGAGCCCGGCGCCGAGGCCGGTGCCCAGGTGCAGATACGCGAACGAGTCGGTGGCCGGGGCCGCGAGGCCCAGGGCGGCGGCGTTGGTGTCCTTGTCGAGGGCGACGGGCAGGCCGAGCCGCCGGGCGAGCGCGTCGCGCAGCGGGAGCCCGTCCCACTGCGGGAAGCCGGTGACCCGGTGCAGGACGCCGGAGCCGTGGTCGAGTGGGCCGGGCGCGGCGACCCCCACCCCGAGCAGCCCCTCCGCGGCGGTCTCGGCGATCAGCGCCTCGACCTCCGACGCCGCCGCCGTCAGGGCCCGCTCGGCCGGGGCGCCGAAGTCGAAGCGTGCCGTACGGAGGGCCACAGGCGTGCCCGCGAGGTCGACCAGGACCGCCGTCAGCTCGTCGCGGTCCAGGTGCAGGCCGATCGCGTGGCGGGCGTCCGGGACCAGGCGGAGCACGGTACGCGGCTTGCCGCCGGTCGAGGCGCGGCGGCCCGCCTCGGCCGCCAGGCCCTCGGCCCGCAGCCGGGCCGTGATCTTGCTGACGGCCTGCGGGGTGAGGCCCGTGCGGTCGGCCAGCTCCAGCCTGCTGACGCCGTCCTCGCCCGCGTCGCGCAGCAGGCGCAGGACGAGGGCGGCGTTGTGGCTGCGCAGGGCGGACAGATTGGCTCCGGGCCCGGCCGCCCCCGACATCGTGCTGTTCACACCCCCATTGTGGTCATCGCTTGCGCTTTAGCAACACTGTTGTCAAAGTGGCCGCATGGATGCCAACAGCAGGGATGACAGCAACAGGGACAGCAGCGGGGGCGCCAGCAGGGATACCCGCACGCTCCGGGCAGGGCTGATCGGCTACGGCCTCGCGGGCTCCGTCTTCCACGCCCCCCTGATCGCCGCCGCCGACGGCCTCGCCCTCGACACCGTCGTCACCGCCAGCCCCGAGCGGCAGCAGCAGGCCCGCGACGAGCACCCCGGCGTGCGCATCGCCGCATCCGCCGACGAGCTGTGGGCGCGCGCCGGTGAGCTGGACCTGATCGTCATCGCCTCCCCCAACCGCACCCACGTCCCGCTCGCGCGCGCCGCGCTCGAAGCGGGGCTGCCGGTCGTCGTGGACAAGCCGCTGGCCGCGACCGCCGCCGAGACCGAGGAGCTGGCCGCGCTCGCCGAGGCCGGCGGGCTGCTGCTGAGCGCCTTCCAGAACCGCCGCTGGGACAACGACTTCCTCACCCTGCGCAAGCTGCTCGCCGACGGCGCGCTCGGCGACGTGCTGCGCTTCGAGTCGCGCTTCGAGCGGTGGCGGCCGCAGCTCAAGGGCGGCTGGCGGGAGTCCGGCGACCCGGCCGAGATCGGCGGACTGCTGTACGACCTGGGCAGCCACCTGGTCGACCAGGCGCTCACCCTCTTCGGCCCCGCCCTCTCCGTCTACGCCGAGGTCGACGTACGCCGCGCCGGGGCGGAGGCCGACGACGACACGTTCATCGCCATCCACCACGCGAACGGCGTCCGCTCGCAGCTGTGGATGAGCGCGATCACCGCCCAGCTCGGCCCGCGCTTCCGGGTACTGGGCAGCGAGGCGGGCTACGTCAAGTACGGCCTCGACCCGCAGGAAGCGGCGCTCCGCGAGGGCCTGCGCCCCACGGAGTCCGGGGCGTGGGGCGCCGAGCCCGAGTCCGCCTGGGGGCGGCTGGGCGCGGGCGAGTCGCCGCTGACCGGCGGTGGGCAGCCCGTTCCCACCGTCCGGGGCGACTACCCCGCGTACTACGCCGCGATCGCCACCGCGCTGCGCGACGGCACCCCGCCCCCGGTCACCGCGGCCGAGGCGGCGTCGGCGCTGCGGGTGCTGGAGGCGGCCCGGGTGTCGGCGACGGAGGGCCGTACGGTCCACATGGGAGGCGCCGCATGAGCACCCCCGCATCCGATCTCACCGACCTCATCGCCCGCCTGGAGGAGCAGGAGCGCCGGCTGCGCCTCCCGTCCCTCGGCAACGACGACGCCTGGCGCCTCGGCTGCCTGATCGCCGAGCTGGCCGAGGGGCGCGGCGCGGCCGTCACCATCGGCGTGCGCCGCAACGGCCAGCGCCTCTTCCACCGCGCCCTGCCCGGCACCTCGGCCGACAACGACGCCTGGCTGGAGCGCAAGTGCCGGGTCGTCGACCGCTACGCCGCCTCCTCCTATCTCGTCGGCACCCGCTTCCGGGCGAAGGGCACGACCTTCGAGGAGTCCTCCCGGCTCGACCCCGACCGCTACGCCGCCCACGGCGGCGCCTTCCCACTCCATGTGACCGGTACGGGCGTCATCGGCACGGTCGCCGTCTCCGGGCTGCCGCAGGCGGAGGACCACGCGCTGGTGGTGGACGCCCTGGAACGGTTCCTCGCGATCAGGCCCTGACCTGCGGCATCGCTTCGCCGGGCGCCGAAGCTTTCCGCGCCTACGGTGACGTGCATGGCGACGAGAACCGGTACCCCGGACCTACCGGCCACCCGCGGCCCCGCGCGCGTCCTGTCGTGCGCGCTGGTCGCGGTGTGTACGGGCTACTTCATGGTCATCCTGGACAGCACGATCGTGAACGTCGCCCTGCCCGCCCTGCGGACCGATCTGCGGGCGGGCGTCAACGGCCTCCAGTGGGTGGTGGACGGCTATCTGCTGGTGCTGGCCGCCGGGCTGCTGTCGGGCGGGGCGCTCGCGGACCGCTTCGGCGCCCGGCGGGTGTTCCAGGCGGGGCTCGGGGTGTTCGTGGTGGCGTCGCTCGGCTGCGGGCTGGCCCCCGACGTACCGGTGCTGGTGCTCGCACGGGTGGCGCAGGGGGCCGGGGCGGCGCTGGCGGTACCGGCCTCGCTGGCGCTGCTGCGGGCCGCGTACGACGACCGGACGACGCGTGCCCGCGCGATCGGGGTGTGGGGCGGCATCGCCGGGGTGGCCGCGGCCGGCGGCCCGCTGCTCGGCGGCGTCCTGGTCGCCGCGGTCGGCTGGCGCTGGGTGTTCTTCGTCAACGTGCCCATCGGGCTGGCCGCGATGGCGCTGACCGCACGGTACGTTCCGGCGCCGCGCGCGCAGACCGGCAAGCGGCTTGACCCGGCCGGGCAGATCACCGGCGTCGTGGCGCTGACCGCGCTGGCCCTCGCCATGATCGAGGGTGGCCGCACCGGAGTGAACGCGCTGGTGGCGGGCAGTGCGCTGGTGTTCGTCCTGGCGGGCGCCGGGTTCCTGGCCGTCGAACGGACGGTGCGCACGCCGATGCTGCCGCTCGGGCTGTTCCGCGACGCCACCTTCTCCGGCGGCACGGCGGTCGGCCTGCTGATCAACCTCGGCTTCTACGGCGAACTGTTCGTCATCAACCTCTACTTCCAGCAGACCCTGCACTACTCCGCGCTGCTCGCCGGGCTCGCCCTGCTGCCGCAGATGGGCGTGGTGGCGGCCGGTTCATGGCTGTCCGGGCGCTTCACGGCGCGGGTCGGCAGCCCGCGGCCCACGCTGCTCGTCGGCCTGGTCACGGGCGGGGCGGGGCTGCTGACGCTCACGGGGCTCACCGCGGCGGTCGCGCACGTTCCGTATCCGCTGCTGGTGCTCCCGCTGATGGCCACCGGCTTCGGGATGTCGTTCACCATGCCCGCCGTGACGACGGCCGTCACCGACGGCGTGCCCGGCGAGCGGGCCGGGCTCGCCTCCGGGGTGATCAACGCGTCCCGCCAGACCGGCGGCGTCATCGGCGTCGCCCTCCTCGGCGCGCTGGCCGGTCAGGGCGCTGTGGCCGGGCTGCGGACGGCGCTGGCCGCCGCGGGGCTGGCCTTCCTCGCCGGGGCCCTGATAACCCTGCGCACCGTCGACCGCGCCGTGCCATGATCCAGCGGTGCCCGCAGCGACGATACGTCCCCGAACCGACGAGGATCCGGCCGCCTGTGTCACCGCGCTCGCGACCGTACAGCGCGCCGACCGCTACCCGGTCCACTGGCCCGACGACCCCGAGGGCTGGCTGACGCCGGACGGGATGCGCGGGCACGCGGCGCGGGCGGCCCTGGCGGACGGGCTGCGGCCGGTCCTGGAGGTCGACTCGGGCGCCACCGCGGCCATCGGGCTGTACGAGCGCGCCGGGTGGCGCTTCGTCAGGGCCATGACCGCCGACTGGCACACCGCGGACGGACGGCTCGCCGTGGTCCACGCGTACAGCGGACCTGCTGGTCATTGAACACTTCCGGCCGCCGGGCCGTACGGATAACGGCGGCCCTTGACCCCCGAGCCTGGTCCGCCGTGTCACCACCGGGCCACGCACGGAAGGACCTTCGGGATGCGCCAGCAGCCGGACAAGGACAACGCCGACAAGGCTGCCCCGGAGGAGGGCGAAACCCCGGAAGACCGCCCGCCGGAGCGGGAACCGGTGGCCAACGCCGAGGGCCAGGGCAGAGACCCCGAGGGCGGTGCCCCCAAGGACAGTGGCCCCGAGGGCAGTGACGACACCGAGGGCGACCTCAAAGACGAGGACGACGGCGACGGCGACGGCGACGGCGACGGCGACGGCGACGGCGACGGCGAGGACAATACCGACGACGAGGCCGACGACGTCGAGGCCACAGCCCCCGACCACAAAGCCGCCCAGGACAAGGCCGCCGAAGAGGACGACGACGCACCGGCCGAGCTGCTGGGTGCCGCCACCGCCGGTGACGGCGCCGACGACGACGGCCCCGGCCCGGAGCAGGCCGTCACCGGCCGCCGCGGCTGGCGGGGCCGGTATCCCGTCGCGGCACGCGCCCTGTCGTGGACGGTCACCGGCCTGTCGCTCGCCCTGGTGTTCGTCGCCCTGCTGCTGCCGACGAAGCTCGAACTCCTCACGGTCGACCACTTCACCCGCATCCCGGTGGAGCTGATATTCGGCGCCGGTCTGCTGCTGCTCCTGCCGCCCCTCGCCAGGCGAGTGGTGGCGGTGCTGGCGGGGCTGTTCCTCGGCGCGCTGGCCATCCTCAACATGCTCGACATGGGCTTCAACGAGTTCCTGGGCCGCGGCTTCAACGTGGTGCTCGACTGGATCCTGCTCGACGACGCCCAGTCGTACCTGGAGGACTCGGTCGGCCAGACGGCCGCGGCGGCCGCCGTGGTCGGGGTCGGGCTGCTCGCCCTCGCCGTGCTCGCCCTCACGGCGCTGGCGGTCCTCCGGATCGGCAACGTCATGGCCCGCAACAGCGTCGTGGCGACCCGCACCACCCTGGTGGCCGGGACCGTCTGGGTCGCGTGCGCGTCGGTCGGCGCGCAGGTCGCGGGGCTGCCGGTGGCGTCCCGGAGCACCTCCGAGCTGGTCCAGGACCGGGCGGAGCGGGTGCAGAAGACCATCGAGGACGAGCGGGAGTTCCAGAAGATCGCCGCGTACGACACGTACGGGGACACCCCGGGCGATCAGCTGCTGACCGGGCTGCGCGGCAAGGACATGATCTTCACCTTCATCGAGAGCTACGGCCGCAGCGCGATCGAGGACCCGGCGATCGCGCCCGGCGTCGACGCGACGCTGGAGAAGGCGACCAAGCGGCTGGACGAGGCCGGATTCGCCGCCAAGAGCGGGTGGCTCACGTCGGCGACGTACGGCGGCAGCAGCTGGCTGGGCCACTCCACCTTCCTGACCGGCCTGTGGATCGACAACCAGAACCGCTACCGCACCGTCACCGCGGGCGACCACCTGTCCATCACCCGCGCCTTCAAGCGCACCGGCGCCTGGCGGACGGTCGGCATCATGCCGGGCGTCCAGAAGAGCTGGCCGGAGGGCACGTTCTACGGCCTCGACCACGTCTACGACTCGCGCGAACTGGGCTACAAGGGGCCGAAGTTCAGCTGGTCGACCATGCCCGACCAGTACGCGCTGAAGGCGTTCGAGCAGCTGGAGCACGGCAAGAAGCACGACAAGCCGCTGATGTCACTCAACATCCTGACCTCCAGCCACCAGCCCTGGGCGCCCATCCCGAAGACCATCCCGTGGAGCAAGGTCGGGAACGGCTCGGTCTACAAGGGCATCGAGAAGGCGGGCAAGCGGCCCGAGGACGTGTTCACCGACTCCACCAAGGTGAAGCAGGAGTACGGCAAGTCCGTCCAGTACTCGGTGAACAGCCTCATCGACTACATGATCAAGTACGGCGACAAGAACACCGTGCTCGTCTTCCTCGGCGACCACCAGCCTCTGGCCCGGGTCAGCGGCAACAACGCGAGCCGGGACGTGCCGGTCTCGATCGTCGCCCATGACCCGAAGGTGCTGAAGCGGATCGCCGACTGGAACTGGGCGGACGGGCTGATGCCCCGCAAGGACACCCCGGTGTGGAAGATGAACAGCTTCCGCGACCGCTTCTTCAAGGCGTACGGCTCGACGCCGAGCGCCTCCCCGCGCAAGGCCAAGTGATCGCCCGCGGCCCCCGGTGCCCGCTGGGCTCCGGGGGCCGCGCCGTACGTGAGGGGTCGGGCGTGCGGCATCAAACGCCCGGCGTCAGGCGTCCTTGAACTCCTGGCGCTGGCGGCCCAGCCCGTCGATCTCCAGCTCCACCACGTCCCCGGCCCGCAGATACGGCTTCGGCTCGGGACGGCCCATGGCGACGCCCGCCGGGGTGCCGGTGTTGATGACGTCGCCCGGGTAGAGGGTCATGAACTGGCTGAGGTAGCGCACCACATGGGCGACGCCGAAGATCTGCTCGGCCGTCGTGCCGTTCTGCTTGATCTCGCCGTTGACCCACAGCCGCAGGCCGAGGGCCTGCGGGTCGGGGACCTCGTCGGCGGTGACCAGCCAGGGGCCCAGCGGGTTGAACGTCTCGCAGTTCTTGCCCTTGTCCCACTGGCCGCCGCGCTCGATCTGGAAGGCGCGCTCGGAGACGTCGTGCGCGATCGCGTAGCCCGCGACGGCGGCGAGGGCGGCCTCGTCGGAGTCGAGGTAGCGGGCGGTGCGGCCGATGACGACGGCCAGCTCCACCTCCCAGTCGGTCTTCACGCTGCCACGCGGGACCAGCACCGTGTCATCGGGGCCGATGACCGTGTCGGGGGCCTTCATGAAGAGGATCGGCTCCTCCGGGAGGGCAGCGCCGGTCTCGGTCGCGTGATCGTGGTAGTTCAGCCCGATGCACACGATCTTGCCGATGCGGCCCAGCGGCGGGCCGACCCGTACGCCGCCGTCCTGGATCACCGGCAGCGCGTCGGCGCCCTCGGCCTCGGCCGCCGCGCGGATCCGGGCGAGCGCCGCCTCGTCGGCGAGCAGGGTCCCGTCGATGTCCGGGACCAGGCCGGACAGGTCGCGGAGGGTGCCGTTCTGGTCGAGGAGGGCCGGGCGTTCCGCCCCGACCGGTCCGACGCGCAGCAGCTTCATCCTCACAACTCCCTGGTCTCAGGACGGCGGCCAGGGGCGACTCCATGCCCTCTGGCCGCTCGATCCTCCATGAGCCTCATCCACCCCGCAAGACCCCGTTCACTGACTGGACCGAGGTCTCGCTCAAGCGCTTTCCCCCTGCTCACCGTCCGCGGAGCAGCAGGGCCCGCTCCACCGCGGTCCAGGTGGTGCTCGTCGCGAGGTAGAGCCCGGCGGCCAGCGGCACCACGGCGGCGGTGATGAGCGTGCCGAACGACAGCAGCGGCAGCACCCGCGCCACCCCCGCCACACCGGGCGCAGCGGTCGCCGAGGGCGTGCCCTTCGCACCGGTCGCACCCTTCGCACCCGTCGCCCCCCTAGCGCCGGGGGCCGCCGTCGCGTCGCGGGCCGCCTTGCGGTTGCGCACGTACGTCCAGGTCGCGACGGCCGCGATCAGCGCGAACAGGCCGAGGTAGACCAGCCCCTGCTGCCCGGCGAACGCCCCGCCCCAGCGGCCGTCGAGCGGCGCCCCGGCCAGGGTGTGGTCGAGCAGGTCCCCGGCGCCGCTGCCGGTGGAGAACACGTGGTACATGACGAAGAAGACCGGCAGCTGGACCAGGGTCGGCAGGCAGCCCGCCAGCGGGGACGCCCCCTCCTTCGCCTGGAGGTCGGCCATGGCGCGGCGCAGCCGCTCGGGGTCGTTCTTGTGCTTGCGGCTCAGCTCGGCGATCTTCGGCGCCAGCGCGGCGCGCGCCTTCTCGCCGCGCGCCGCCGCCCGGGCGAGCGGATGGAGCGCGGCCCGGACACACAGGGTGAACAGGACGATCGCGGCGGCGGTCGCCGAGGCCCCGAACAGCGGATCGAGCCGGTCGGCCAGGGTGGTCAGCAAGGTGCCGAGGGATGCGAAAACAGACATGGGGAGCCCTCCACGGGTCTCGTCATGGGCCGGATGACCGAAGAGAAAACGGATCGGCGTGACGAGCCGCGTGGGCGCCGCGGCAGGGGGTGATGCGGGATGCTGCGGGTGCGTGCGCCTCTACGCGGCCGTCGGGAGACGACGGCCCGGCGCCCGGGGCCTGGGGCGGCCCGCGGCATCGGGGTCCCGCTGCGGCAGGAACGCGGTGCGGCGCTCCCGGTCCCGTATCGCGGTGCGTATGCGCCCCGGGGGGCGCGGGCACCCGGGCCCGGGCGGCAAGGACCGCGCAGGTCAGCAGCGCGGCCGCGACGGCGGCGGTGGCAGCGGTGGTGGCGGCGAGGGCGACGGCGCTGATCAGCCCGGTCTGGGTGAGCAGGGTGCCGGTCAGCAGGAAGAGGAGCACGCCCAGGTGCATGCGCAGCAGCTCGATGCGATGCGTCATGCGGCTTCCCCCCTTTTACACGTCGCTTCTCACTCGACCGCCATCAGTCTACGAGGCACCTCCGACAACGCGCGGCCCGGCCGCCGTCAGCTTGGCCCACACCACCAGCCGGTAGCGGGAGGTGTATTCGGGGGTGCAGGTGGTCAGCGTGAGGTAGGAGCCGGGCTCGGTGTAGCGGTAGCGCGGATGGACGGAGCTGTACGGCACCTTCGCGATCACCGTGCCGTCGGAGGGCGAGGTGCGCGGCAGGGTGCGCTCGACGACGTAGGTGAAGCGGGCGTGGAAGGTCTCGATGCTCACCCTGTCCCCGGGCCGCAGCTCATCGAGGTGGCGGAACGGTTCGCCGTGCGTATTGCGGTGGCCCGCGAGCGCCACGTTGCCCGTCTGCCCGGGCTGGGCGGTCCCCGGATAGTGGCCCACGTACCCCTTGTTGAGGACGTGCGGCTTGCTGATGCCCTCGGCGACCGGGGCCGTGAGCCCGATGCGCGGGATGCGGATCACCGCGTACGTCTGGTTCCGGCTGGGCGTTCCGGCGCGAAGCGTGGGAATCGCGGTGCGGCTCTGACGGCGCGTATCGCCCGCGCCCGTACCCCCGGAGCCCGTACCGCGCCCGCCCGTACCGCCGGAGTCCGCATCGTCTCCCCCGGACGGGGGCGTGACCGAGGGGTCGTCGGCGCTCCACTGCCGCTCCAGCGACTCCACTTGGCGCTTGGCGCCCGCCCGCGCCTCCCGGTTGGTCCACCACATCTGATGGGCGACCAGCAGGAGCACGACGAGCCCGATCGTGACGGCGACCTCGCCGCCCGTCCACAGCACCCGGGCCAGCACCTGTCTTTTCCCTGGGCGCCGCCGTCGCACACCGACCCGCACACCGACCTCCCCACCCAGGCCACCGCCACCGGGAGGGGCACCATAGGCCCTGCGGCACGCACCCGCCAGAGACGCGCGCCCGGCAGGTGCGGCGCTACCCGCCGCCCAGCCCCCGCGAGACGGTGTAGATGACGAGCCCCGCCAGGGCGCCCACCACCGTGCCGTTGATCCGGATGAACTGGAGGTCGCGGCCGATGTGGGCCTCGATCTTCCGGGAGGTGTGCTCCGCGTCCCAGCTCGCGACGGTCTCGGTGATCAGCGAGGTGATCTCGTTCCGATAGGTCGTCACCACATAGACGGCCGCGTCCTCCAGCCAGCCGTCGATCTTGCCGCGCATCCGAGCGTCCGTCACCATCCGCGTGCCCAGCGACAGGATCGCCGCCCGGGCCCGCAGCCGCAGCTCGCTGCGCTCGTCCTCGGCCGCCGCGACAATCATCGCGCGCACCGAGGCCCAGGCGGAGGCGATCAGGTCCTGCACCTCGCCGCGGCCCAGCACCTCGCCCTTGAGCCGCTCGACCCGGTTCCGGGTGTCGCTGTCCGACTGGAGGTCCCCGGCGAAGTCGGACAGGAAGCGGTCCACGGCGCCGCGCGCCGGGTGGTCCGGCATGTCGCGCATCTCACGGACGAACCGCAGCAGTTCGCGGTAGACCCGCTCGCCGACCCTGCGGTCCACGAACCGCGGCGTCCAGCCGGGCGCGCCGCCGGTCACCGCGTCCATCACCGACTCGTTGTGCTCGACCAGCCAGTCGTGGGCGCGTACGCACACCAGGTCCACGGCCCGGCGGTGGCCGCCGTCCGCGACGATCCGCTCCAGCAGCTTGCCGAGCCCCGGCGCGATCTCCTGGGCGTCCGCGCGCCGCGTGATCGCCTCGCCGACCACGGCCTGTACGTCGGAGTCGCGCAGCACGGTGAGCGCGCCGCGCAGCGCGGTCGCCAACTCGTCCGTCACCCGGTCGGCGTGCGCGGGTTCGGCCAGCCAGGTGCCGAGGCGGCTGCCGATGCCGACGGCGCGCAGTCGCATCCGTACGACGTCGCCGGACAGGAAGTTCTCGCCGACGAAGTCGCCCAGGGTCGCCCCGAGCTGGTCCTTCTTCGTGGGGATGATCGCGGTGTGCGGAATGGGCAGCCCCATCGGCCGCCGGAACAGGGCCGTGACCGCGAACCAGTCGGCCAGCGCGCCGACCATGCCCGCCTCGGCGGCCGCGGCCACGTACCCGGTCCAGCCCCCGGCGCCGGAGTTCTGCGCCCACTTGGCGAGTACGTACACCAGCGCGACGGCGAGCAGCATGCCCGTGGCGATCGCCTTCATCCGGCGCACACCGCGCCGCCGCTCCTCGTCGAGAGGGGTGTCCGCGAACGCGACGACACCACCGGCGGCCGCCCTCGCGCCGGGCGGCGGCGGCCCTTCGGGCCCCTTTTCATCCGTCGTTGTCCGGTTCATACGCTCCACCCGGTCGAGCCGTTCCCTCTATTGTCTCGTTCCTGTCTCACTCGCCCCTGAGTGGAACGAACGGCGAGTTCCCGTCGTCTGTCTGGGGGAGCGACCCCGTCCAACCGGGGGCAGGCCGACAGGCGGACCTCTGTCCGGACATGGGATCATGGAGGACCGACCGGACCGCATCGGCGAAGCACCGTCGCTCGCCGTTCCCGTTCACTTTCGGAGCCTGAAGGCTCCGGCTGCCCGAGGAGACCTCCGCCCATGAGCGTGCCCCCCATGCCCAGACGCACGGCCTATGCCGTGTTCGCTGCGCTGGCGGCTGTGGTGGTCCTCGTCTCGACCGCGATATTCGTCGGGGTCGGCGGCCGGGACCGGAATGTGAACGAATCCGCGCAGGGTACCCGCAACTCCGCGGCCCCGGCCTCGTCGGGCTCCTGGGTGGGCACCTGGTCGACGTCCGCCGCCGCGGCCGAGCCGAACACGCTCCGCGGCCTGTCCGGCATGTCGATACGGAACGTCGTCCACACCAGCATCGGCGGCACGGGCGCCCGCATCCAGCTCTCCAACCTGTACAGCGCCCGCCCGCTGACGATCACGCATGCCTCGCTGGCGCTGGCGGCCGCCCCCAGCAACCCGACGGCCGCCGCCGGCACCATGCGCAGGCTCACCTTCGACAACCGCTCCTGGGTGACCATTCCGCCCGGCCAGGCCGCCACCAGCGACCCGGTGCGCATGAACATCCCGACCGCCGCCGACCTGCTGATCACCATCTACGCCCCGCAGGCGTCGGGCTCGGTGACGTACCATCCGCACGCCCGCCAGACCTCGTACCTGGCGCGCGGCGACCGCACGGAGGACACGGCGGGCGCCGCGTACACCGAACAGAGCCCGTTCTGGCGCTATCTGAGCGCCGTGGACGTGTGGTCCAAGGAGGCACAGGGCTCGGTCGCGGTGCTCGGCGACTCGATCACCGACGGCATCACCTCCACCGCGGGTGCCAACCACCGGTGGACCGACTTCCTCGCCGAGCGGCTCCGCACCGAGCCGGGAGCGCCCCGCCTCGGCGTGCTCAACCAGGGCATCAGCGGCAACCGCGTGCTGAGCGACGGCACCCAGTTCCCGCCGAACAACCCCAGCGGGCTGTCCCGCTTCTCACGTGACGTGCTGGACCGTACGAACGTCAAGGCCGTCATCATCGAGCTGGGCGTCAACGACATCCTGCGCATCCCCCATCAGACGGACCCGAACAAGATCGTTGACGGGCTGCGGCGGCTGACCGAACAGGCGCACGCCCGGGGGCTGCGGGTCATAGGGGCCACCCTGTCGCCGTTCTACGGCCACCGCGGCTACACCCCGCTGCTGGACTCCGTGCGCGAGCGGGTCAACGCCGAGATCCGGGCCGGGAAGGTCTTCGACGAGGTCGTGGACTTCGACAAGGCGCTGCGCGACCCGGCGCAGCCGCTGCGGCTGCGCCCGGCGTACGACTCGGGCGACCATCTGCACCCGAGCGACGAGGGCTACCGGGCTATGGCGCGGGCGCTCCCCCTCGACTACCTCCGGGGGAGCGCGGCCGCCGAGCTGTGACGGGCTCCTAGTGGCCGAGGTCGTGCCTGCGGGCGCGGCGCTCGGCCTGTCGCTCGGCGTGCCGCTCCTCCAGCTCCGCACGGCGCGCTCGGCGCTCGGCGCGCAGTTCCTCCCTGCGCGCCTCCTTCTCCCGGCGGCGCTCCGCCTTGAGCCGCTTCTGCTCCTCCTTGCGGAGCTTGCGCTCGACGCTGACCCCGCCGAACATCGCCAGGCCCGTGACGGTCACCCGCGGGCCTGTGGGGTCGCCGTCGGCCGACCCCCGGTGGTCGAAGCCGCCCATGATGCCGATGCCGCTGACATGCGTCTCCAGGTCCGGCGGCACGATGACCTCTATTCCGCCCATGAACGCGAAGCAACGGATCACGATCTCGCGGCCCTCGAAGCGGGCCTCCCGCAGATCGATCTCGCCGCCGCCCATGAGGGCGAAGGCGGTGAAGGAGCGCGGCGCGGTCCAGGTGCCCTTGCGCTGGAAGCCGCCCATGACCGCGACGGCCATCTTCGACGTCGGGGCGCCGCCGATCCGCGCGTCCCAGCCGTCCCGGGCGGCGAGGCCGGTGGCGTCCGCGGGCCGCGGTTCGACAGCGGGCGCGGCGCCGGGCACCGGGAGGTCCCGGACCAGCGGCTCCAGTTGGGCGTGGGTGCGCGCCTTGTAGGCCGCGTCCAGCCGCTCCTCGAACTCCTCCATGTCCAGGCGGCCTTCGGCGACGGCGTCCCGCAGCACCTCGGCGATGCGCTCGCGCTCGGCGTCGGATGCGCGCATCTCGGAGGCACGCACCGGGGACCCGCCCGGACGGTCGGGGGCCGCTCCCTGGGGAGATCCCTCAATTGTCATACGGACAGACTAATGCGGACCGACCGACCTGACCGCCCCACGCGCCGCGCCCGCTTCCGGCTCGCTCCCGGGGAACAGCATGCGGGCGATCACGTCCTCGATCTCCGGTTCCCGCACCGACAGGTCCACCAGCGGATATCCATCGGCGACCGCCGCGACGAGGGGTGCCGCGCTGGCCGCGGCCGGGAACGCCAGCCACTGCCGCGGCCCCTCGACCCGCACGGTCCGCGCACCGGGCACCTCGATCGGCGGCAGCTCCCGCTCCAGGTCCACCACCAGGGTGCGTTCGCTGCCGCCCACCGCGTGCAGCCCGTCCAGCCCGCCGTCGTACACCAGACGGCCGTGGTCGATGACCATCACCCGCTTGCACAGCTGTTCGATATCGGTCAGATCGTGGGTGGTCAGCAGCACGGTGGTGCCCTGCTCCGCGTTCACCTCGCGCAGAAAGCCCCGCACCTTCGCCTTGCTGACCACGTCGAGCCCGATCGTCGGCTCGTCCAGATACAGCACCTCGGGGTCGTGCAGCAGGGCGGCCGCGATGTCGCCGCGCATCCGCTGGCCGAGGGAGAGCTGACGGACCGGCACGTCCAGCAGGGCGCCGAGGTCCAGAAGTTCGACACAGCGGTCGAGGTTCCGCCGGAAGCGGTCGTCGGGAATCCGGTACATCCGCCGCACCAGCGCGTACGAGTCGCGCAGCGGCAGATCCCACCACAGGGTGGTCCGCTGCCCGAAGACCACCCCGATGCGGCGCGCGAGCCGCGTCCGCTCCCGCGAGGGGTCGATCCCGGCGACACGCAGACGGCCACCGCTGGGCACCAGGATCCCGGTCAGCATCTTGATCGTGGTGGACTTCCCGGCGCCGTTCGGGCCGATGTAGCCGACCATCTCGCCGCGCGGCACCCGGAAGCTGATGCCGTCCACCGCGCGCACCTCGCGCCGCTCCCGGCGCAGCAGCCCGGCCCGGCGCCGCACCTCGAACACCTTCTCGATGCCGTCGAGTTCGATGAAGTCGTCTTCACTGAAGCTGTCCATCGTCGGCTCCCCTCTCAGCTCCCCGTGCTCTGATACGCCCGCAGCCCCGCCCGCCAGGCCAGCCCCGCGAGCGCCGCGCAGCCGCACGCGACCAGCGGCGCGGCGAAGCCGGTCCAGCCCGGCAGGCCCAGCGGGTTCGGGCGGCCCAGGACGTACAGCGCGGGCAGCCAGTTGACGAAGGCCAGCGGAATGACGAACGTGACGCCGCGCAGCAGCTCGTCGGCGAAGACCGTCGGCGGGTACTGGAGCATCGTCGTCCCGCCGTACGTGAACGAGTTCTGCACCTCGGAGGCGTCCTTGGCCCAGAACTGGAAGGCCCCGCCCAGCACGAACACCGCCCCGAAGATCACCGCCCCGCTCAGCAGCATCAGCGGCACCAGCAGCACCCGGTCGGCCGTCCAGCCGATGTCCAGCCGGGTCAGCGACCAGCCCAGCAGCAGCGCCCCCTGGATGATCCGGCCCAGCCTGCGCAGCGCGAAGCGGTCGGCGGCGACCTGGGCGAGGATCGGCACCGGCCGCACCAGCAGGGTGTCCAGCGTGCCGTCGCGCACGCGCCGCCCGACCCGCTCCATGCTGCCGAGCGCCAGATCGGCCAGGCCGAAGGCGGTGCCGGACGTCCCGTACAGGAAGGCGACCTCGGCGAGGGTGAAGCCGCCGAGCGTGTCGATGTGCGAGAACATCAGCGCGATCGCGACGAAGTCCAGCACGTTCACGGCGAAGTTCCCGAACGCCATGATCAGGAACGAGGTGCGGTACGCCATCGTGGAGCGCACCCACATGGCGACGATCAGCGCATAGGCGCGCAGCCCGTCGTACGCCCGGGAGCGGGCCGGCGGCTCAGCCACCCTGGACCACCACCTTCCGGGTCGCGACCGACTGGAGCGCCCGCCCGGCCGCGAACAGCACCGCCGCCCACCCCGCCTGAAAGGCCAGCGCCCCCGGCACCGCGGCCCCGTGACGGTGCCCCAGGAAGACGTCCGCGGGCACCTGGAGCATCGCCGCCCACGGCAGCGCCCCGGCGATCTCGCCGAGCCGCCCGGGGAACACGTTCAGCGGCAGCACCATCCCGGAGAAGAACATGCACAGCAGCCCGCTCATCAGGCTCAGCCCCGTCCCGTCCAGCAGCCAGAAGGCGGCCAGCGCGACCAGATAGCGCACCGCGAACCCCACGCACACCGCGAGCACCACCGACAGCAGGAACCACAGCCAGGTCAACGGGGAGCCGGGCAGGGTGAGTTCGAACGCCACCGCCCCGCACACCATGGGCACGATGCCGCGCCCCACCAGCTGGAAGGCGGCCCGGCCGAGATCCGAGGCCAGCCACCACAGCTGGAGGTCGACCGGGCGGTAGAGGTCGACGGCGATGTCCCCGGACCGGATCCGCCCCTGGAGCTCGTCCTGGAAGCCGCCGCCGAACAGCGCCACGGTCGCCAGCAGCGCCTGGCCGAGCCAGACGAAGGTCAGGGCCTGGGAGAGGTCGTAGCCGCCGAGATGCGGCCGTTCGTCCCACAGCGCGGCGTACGTGTACGCAACGATGAAGCCGAAAACGGTGTTGGTGAACACCCCGGCCACGGTGGCCACCCGGTACGTCGCGTAGCGTTTGAAGCCGCTCAGCGCGACGGCCGCGTAGAGCCGCATCAGCCTGTCTCCCCCTCCCCCGTCCACACGGCACCCAAAGGCACCAAAGCTTGGGAGCTTAGTTCGCGGGCAGGTGACACAGCCAGACATTTTTCACCGGATGGTGTGAGGGGAATCACCCGATCGGCCGGTCACAGACCAGTCACGGGTGCGTGCCACGTCCCTGGCCCGGAACGGATGATGCGACAGTGTTTTATGGGGCGTACGACGCGAATCGCCCGACCGTGCACGATTCCGCCGCGGCGCAACCCTCGACGGCGGCCGAGGAGTCTCAGGAGACATGAGCGACGAGCCCCAACTGATCGACGGCAGCGCGGCCGGCGTGGGCGACCCGAGCAGCCGCAACGGCTCCGGCAACGGCGGCACCGCGGGCAGAAAGGGCCGCCCCCGGCGCACCGGCTGGCGACGGCTGCTCCCCACCTGGCGGATGGTGCTCGGTAGCTCGCTGCTGTTCCTCCTGCTCGTCGCGGGCGCCCTGGTCACCGGCTATCTGCTCGTCGACATCCCCCCGGCCAACAAGGCGGCCATCGCCCAGAGCAATGTCTTCCTGTACTCCGACGGCTCCCCGCTCGCCCGCGAGGGCAAGGTCAACCGGGAGAACGTGCAGCTCAGCCAGGTGCCCAAGCGGACCCAGCACGCGGTGCTCGCCGCCGAGGACCGCGACTTCTACACCGAGTCCGCGATCAACCCCGAGGCGATGGTCCGGGCCGCCTGGAACACCGCCACCGGCAAGGGCAAGCAGTCCGGCTCCACGATCACCCAGCAATATGTGAAGAACTACTACCTGGACCAGGAACAGACGGTCACCCGCAAGGGCAAGGAGTTCTTCATCGCGATCAAGCTGGATCGCGAGGTGAGCAAGGACAAGATCCTCGAGGGCTACCTCAACACCAGCTACTTCGGCCGCAACGCCTACGGCATCCAGGCCGCCGCCCAGGCGTACTACGGCAAGAACATCGACGAGCTGAACACCGCCCAGAGCGCCTACCTGGCCACCCTGCTCAACGCCCCCAGCGCGTACGACATCATCGCCCACCCGCAGAACAAGCCGCGGGCCGAGGCGCGCTGGAACTACGTCCTCGACGGCATGGTCAAGAAGCACTGGCTCAGCCGCGCCGAGCGCAACAAGATGACCTTCCCGGACCCCACCGAGGCCAAGGCCCCCTCCGGCATGTCCGGACAGCGCGGCTACCTGGTCGAAGCGGTCGAGGACTACCTCACCAGCAACGGCATCATCGACGAGCAGACCCTGGCCCGCGGCGGCTACCGGATCACCACCACGATCGACAAGAGCAAGCAGGACGCGTTCACGAAGGCCGTCCGCGACCGGCTGATGAGCAAGCTCAGCGACGACCGCAAGGTCGACCGCTACGTCCGGGCGGGCGGCGCCTCGATCGATCCCAAGACCGGGAAGGTCGTCGCCCTCTACGGCGGCATCGACTACACCAAGCAGTTCGTCAACAACGCGACCCGCCGTGACTACCAAGTGGGATCCACTTTCAAGCCATTCGTCTTCACCTCGGCGGTGGCCAACGAAGCCACCACCCAGGACGGCCAGACGATCACCCCGGACACCCTCTACAACGGCGACAACAAGCGCGAAGTGATCGGGCCGGACGGCCCCACCGGCTACGCGCCCGCCAACGAGGACGACGTCGACTACGGCGACATCGACGTCACCACCGCCACCGACAACTCGGTGAACTCGGTGTACGCGCAGATGGCCGAGGACGTCGGCCCCGCCAAGGTCAAGCAGACCGCCGTCGACCTCGGCATCCCCAAGAGCACCCCCGACCTCCACGCCTCCCCCTCCATCGCGCTCGGCCCCGCCACCGCCAGCGTCCTCGACATGACCGAGGCCTACGCGACCCTCGCCAATCACGGCCGCCACGGGCAGTACAGCCTGGTCGCGGAGGTCACCAAGGACGGGGCGCAGGTCACGCTGCCCGACCGGGAGGAGCGGCAGGCCATCCCCCGGACCGCCGCGGACACCACCACCTCGATACTCCAGAGCGTGGTCGACGGCGGCACCGGCACCGCCGCCCAGGGCGCCGAGCGCCCGGCCGCCGGGAAGACCGGCACCGCCGAGGAGGACAAGGCGGCCTGGTTCGCGGGCTACACCCCGGACCTGGCGACCGTCGTGGCCGTCATGGGCCAGGACTCGAACACCGGCATCCAGAAGCCGCTGTACGGGGCCACCGGGCTGGACCGGATCAACGGCGGCGGCTACCCCGCCGAGATCTGGGCGGACTACGTCTCCGGGGCGCTGGACGGGAAGCCCCCGGCCGACTTCGACCTGAAGCTCGAGGACGGCATCGACACCCCCGATCTGCCGCCGGCCCCCACCCAGGCCCCGACCTCCGCCCCGCAGATCCCCACCACACCGCCCAGCACGGAGCCCACGACCCCGACCCAGCCGCCCACGCTCCCGACGTACGACCCGCCGACCGAGCCCACCGTCGAGCCCCCGGAGACCCCGCCCACGGACTTCCCGACCGGCCCGCCGACCGACGGCGGCCCGGGCGGGCCCGGTGACCCGGGCGGGGACATCGGAGGCCCGGAGGGCGGCTGAGCCCCGGCACACGACAGAGGGTGGTGACGAAAACCGACACCACCCTCTTCTTTACGTCTACCCCTACAGATACAGCCCCGTGGAGTCCTCCGCGCCCTCCAGCCGCTCGGCGGCGACGGCGTGCAGATCGCGCTCGCGCATCAGGACGTAGGCGACCCCGCGGACCTCCACCTCGGCCCGGTCCTCCGGGTCGTAGAGCACCCGGTCGCCCGGCTCCACGGTCCGCACGTTCTGCCCGACCGCGACCACCTCGGCCCAGGCCAGCCGCTTGCCGACCGCCGCGGTCGCGGGGATGACGATACCGCCGGTGGACCGGCGCTCACCCTCCGGAATGTCGGTACGGACCAGCACACGGTCGTGCAGCATCCGAATGGGCAGTTTGTCATGGGACGTGTTCGCACTCACGGTCATGACCGTACCCGCCCGAACGGCCTATCGGCGCCACAGGGCGGCAGGAAAGCCCTAGAACCCCTTACGGCCGCCCTCACCGACGCGCTTACCGCCCTTACCGGCGCCGCTTGCAGCCCTTGCGGCCGCCACTACGGCCACCGCCGCGCGCCGACGATACCGTCAGCAGCCCGACCAGCCCCACCACGACGAGCGCGACCGGCACGATCCGCTCCATCCGCGGCGTCCCGTCCTCGGTGACCAGCTGGCCGCGCACGTTGGTGACCACCCGGTTCGCGGACACATACGCCCGCCCCGCCGTCCGGTCCACGGCCGACGCCGCCTTCGCCTTGGCATCACCCATGATCGTCTTCGGATGCACCCGCACCCCGATCTCGTCGAGCGTCACGGCGAGCTCCTGTCGCCGCCGGGCGATGTCCGCCTCGATCTGCGCAGGGGTCCTGGCATCCGACACCGCGCTGCCTCCGTCGTCGTCTCGATCAGTCCCGATGATTCGTGATGGACAGTCTGTCAGCTTCCCCCCTCCCCCGCCCCACGGCACCCCCGGCGAAGATGCTGGCTAATGTCGTCACGTCACGCCTGCCGTTACGGAACACCCGAAGCCACGAGGAGCACCCGACCATGAGCGAGCGACTTCAGCCCGGCGACACCGCCCCCGCCTTCACCCTCCCCGACGCGGACGGCAAGCAGGTCTCGCTCGCCGACCACGCGGGCCGCAAGGTCATCGTCTACTTCTACCCCGCCGCCCTCACCCCCGGCTGCACCAAGCAGGCCTGCGACTTCACCGACCAGCTCGATTTCCTCACCGGCCACGGCTACGACGTCATCGGCATCTCCCCCGACAAGCCGGAGAAGCTCGCCAAGTTCCGCGACCAGGAATCCCTCAAGGTCACCCTCCTCGCCGACCCCACCAAGGAGACCCTGGAGGCCTACGGCGCCTTCGGCGAGAAGAAGCTCTACGGCAAGACGGTCACCGGCGTCATCCGCTCCACCGTCATCGTCGACGAACAGGGCAAGGTCGAGCGCGCCCTCTACAACGTCAAGGCCACCGGCCACGTAGCCAAGATCGTCAAGGACCTGGGCCTCTGACCCCAGTCCCTCCCCGCGAGGTCCCGCACCACTGGGTGCGGGACCTCTCACGTTGTTGTGCGTGACCGCTGAGCGGGTGGTTCGTTACTCAGTGCGATGGTGCGACATGTGGTCGCAGGGAGCCGCTTCCTCCGCGCAAGCCTTTCGCGTACACGAGGGAGCTTCTGGAAGAGGCCGCCACCCGGACACAAGGCATTCGGGAGATGCTCGACTACATGGGCGTCCCTCCGTACGACAGCGCCTACGCCCACCTCCAGAGGAAGCTGGCGCAGTTCGGCATCGACACTTCGCACTTCACCCGCCGTCACGGCCAAGCGCCCATTCCGCGCGACGATCTGCTCAAGGCCGTCACCGAGTCGCGCAGTCTGGCGGGCGTGCTGCGCGCCCTGGGCCGCCCCAACGGAGGGGCAGGCCGCGCCTTCGTCCGGCGTAGCATCCATGAGTACGGCATCTCCACGGCCCACTTCGTCGGGCAAGGTCATCAGCGCGGCCAGCGGTCACCCCGCCGCAAGTCCGCCGCCGACATCCTTCAGCGAGGTGAGCCCGGCTCTCCCCGGCAGAAGACCGCCTTGCTCCGGCGCGCGCTCGACGAGACCGGAGTACCCCGGGTCTGTGCCGCCTGCGGTATAGGTGACGCGTGGCAGGGTCGACGGCTCGTCCTGGAGATCGACCACATCAATGGCGACCGGCTGGACAATCGGATCGGGAATCTGCGGTATCTCTGTCCTTCCTGTCACAGTCAGACGGAAGCGTTCTCGGTGCGGGGCCGACGACCGTCCGCCACTTGGCGTCAGGGATTCGACACGCAGTAGAGTTGCGCCCGCGGGCCCGTACCCCAGCTGGCTAGAGGGCGCCGGTTTAGGTCCGGTGTGTCGTGGGTTCGAATCCCACCGGGCCCATCGCGGAAGGCGCGGCACCAGTCTTGGTGCCGCGCCTTCGTGTCGTTCACCCCAGCAGTTCGCGCACCACCGGGGCCATCGCGCGGAAGGCCTGGCCGCGGTGGCTGATGGCGTTCTTTTCGTCGGGGGTGAGTTCGGCGCAGGTGCGGGTGTCGCCGTGGGGCTGGAGGATCGGGTCGTAGCCGAAACCGCCGCCGCCGGTGGGTTCGTGGCGGAGGGTGCCGGTGAGGCGGCCGGAGACGACGCGTTCGGTGCCGTCGGGGAGGGCGAGGGCCGCGGCGCATTCGAAGTGGGCGGTGCGGTGCTCGTCGGGGACGTCGCGGAGCTGGGCGAGCAGCAGGTCGAGGTTGGCGCGGTCGTCGCCGTGGCGGCCGGACCAGCGGGCCGAGAAGATGCCGGGGGCGCCGCCGAGGACGTCGACGCAGAGCCCCGAGTCGTCGGCGATGGCCGGGTGGCCGGTGGCCTGCGCCAGGGCGTGGGCCTTGAGGAGGGCGTTCTCGGCGAAGGAGACGCCGGTCTCCTTGACGTCCGGGAGCTCCGGATAGGCGTCGGCGCCGACGAGTTCGACGTCGAGCCCGGCCTCGCCCAGGATCGAGCGCAGCTCGGTGATCTTGTACGCGTTGCGGGTGGCCAGGATCAGGCGGCGGGGGTGTGCGCTGTCCGGCCCTGCGGTGTGCTGTGGCTGCATAGCTGTCGATTAGATCAGGGCGTACGGATCAAGGTGTGCAGACCTTGGTCAGTTCACCGGTGGCGTCCTTCACCGGGGTCAGGTCGGGGTGCTTGCCGCTGTCGACGGAGGTCCGGACGTTGTCCATGGCCTTCCGGAGGTCGTCCAGGGCCTTGCTGACGTCCGTGTTGTCGGTGCGGTCGCCGACCTTGTCGATGTCCTTGTCGAGGGCGTCGAGGATCTTGTCGGCGTCGGCGGGATTGACGGCGGCGCCGGTGACGGCGTCCTGGAGGGTGTCCACGTCGTTGGATATCTCGACCGCGAGGCGGCCGCAGTCGAGGGCCTTGTCCACGGCGTCGCAGCCGACGGTGAGGGGCGCCAGGAAGGCAACGGCGGCGAGCGTGGTGACGGCGGCGAATCGGTGGCGGTCGCGGCGGGTCTGGTGCGGCGTCATGGACGGTCCCCTCCTCTGGGATCGGACGCGGGCGCGTGCGGGAACGCACGCGCCCGTCATCTGACTAAACGCCAAGCGCCGCCCGCTGGTTGCCCGCCAGCTCGACACAGCCTCCGACGGCGAGGTCGAGCAGGCTGTTCAGCTCCTCGCGGGCGAAGGGCTCGCCCTCCGCGGTGCCCTGGACCTCGACGAAGCGGCCGTCGCCGGTACAGACGACGTTCATGTCGGTTTCGGCGCGTACGTCTTCCTCGTAGCACAGGTCGAGCAGCGGGACGCCGCCGACGATGCCGACGCTGACGGCCGAGACGGTGCCGGTGAGCGGCTGCCGACCCGCCTTGATCAGCTTCTTGCCCTGGGCCCAGGTGATGGCGTCGGCGAGGGCCACGTAGGCGCCGGTGATGGCGGCGGTGCGGGTGCCGCCGTCGGCCTGGAGGACGTCGCAGTCGAGGACGACGGTGTTCTCGCCGAGCGCCTTGTAGTCGATGACGGCGCGCAGCGAGCGGCCGATGAGGCGGGAGATCTCGTGGGTGCGGCCGCCGATCTTGCCGCGGACGGACTCGCGGTCGCCGCGGGTGTTGGTGGCGCGCGGCAGCATCGCGTACTCGGCGGTGACCCAGCCCTCGCCACTGCCCTTGCGCCAGCGCGGAACGCCCTCGGTGACGCTCGCGGTGCACAGGACGCGGGTGTCGCCGAAGGAGACGAGGACGGAGCCCTCGGCGTGCTTGCTCCATCCGCGTTCGATGGTCACGGGGCGGAGCTGGTCGGGCGTACGGCCGTCGATACGAGACATGGGATGAGCCTATCGGCAACACCGGGGGCCCCGGTCCGGTGAGGAGCGGGGCCGGGCGGCTTCAGGCCGGGGTCGTCAGCCGGTTCGCCTGAGAAGCGTGCTCACATGAGAAGCGTGTTCACATGAGGTCTTCGATCTCGGCGGCGATGGGGTCCGCGTCGGTGCCGATGACGACCTGGATCGCGCTGCCCATCTTCACCACGCCATGGGCGCCGGTGGCCTTCAGGGCGGCCTCGTCGACCAGGGAGGGGTCCTTGACCTCGGTGCGGAGACGGGTGATGCAGCCCTCGACCTCGACGATGTTGTCGATGCCGCCGAGCCCCGCGACGATCTTCTCAGCCTTGCTGGCCATGTCCACTCCCTGTTGTCCTGAGCTGTCCTGTGTTGTCCTGTTGTCTCGGCCCTTCGGGATACCGGGTGAACGGCCTTCCTACGGTAACCACGCGGGCCCGGCAGCGCAGGATCGTCAGTGGTTCAGACCACATCGGAACGAGAGATTCCTTTATCCGATCCTCACGTGCTACAACAGGTCTACACCACATGTGGTGTAGACCATATCGCGGGCCGTCCCCTGTTTCCCGAGCGCCCGCCTCACCAGGAGGAATCCGATGAGTACGGCCACCGCCTCGGCGGCGCCCGCCCAGAAGCGGGGCGCCGGTCTGATCAAGGGTATGCAGAAGATCGGACGCAGTCTCCAGCTGCCCGTCGCCGCCCTGCCCGCCGCGGGCATCCTGAGCCGACTGGGCCAGGACGACGTCTTCGGCAAGGCGGGGCTCGGCTGGAACAAACTCGCGGAGATCTTCGCCCACGCGGGCGGCGCGCTCTTCGACAACCTGGCCCTGCTGTTCTGCCTCGGCGTCGCGATCGGCTTCGCGAAGAAGTCGGACGGCACGACGGCGTTCGCGGCCCTGGTCGGCTTCCTCGTCTACAAGAACGTGCTGACCGGCTTCGTCAGCGACGTCACCGGCAAGCCGCAGGACCCGGGCGTGCTCGGCGGCATCGTGGTCGGCATAACCGCCGCGGTGCTGTGGGAGAAGTACCACCGCACCCGGCTGCCGGACTGGCTGGGCTTCTTCAGCGGGCGCCGCTTCATCCCGATCCTGATGTCCTTCGCGGGCGTGCTGTACGGCGTCGTCTTCGGCTTCCTGTGGGGGCCGATCGGTGACGGACTCAACAGCTTCTCCGAGTGGCTTTCGGCCAATGGTGCGATCGGTTCCGGCATCTTCGGCGTCGTGAACCGCCTGCTGATCCCCGTCGGCATGCACATGCTGCTGAACTCGTTCGCCTGGTTCCAGTTCGGCGACTTCTCCTCCGGCGGCCAGACCTGGCACGGCGACATCGCGCGCTACTTCCACGACGACCCGTCGGCCGGAATGTTCATGACCGGCTTCTTCCCGATCATGATGTTCGCCCTCCCCGCGGCCGGTCTCGCGATCGCGCACTGCGCGCGCCCGGAGCGCCGCAAGGCCGTGATGGGCATGATGATCTCGGTCTCGCTGACCGCCTTCGTGACCGGTGTGACGGAGCCGATCGAGTTCTCGTTCATGTTCATCGCGCCGGTGCTGTACGGGATCCACGCCGTGCTGACGGGTGTGTCCATGGCGCTGACCTGGGCGCTCGGGATTCGCAGCGGCTTCACGTTCTCCGGCGGCCTCTTCGACTACCTGCTGGGGTGGTCGCACAGCGAGCAGGCCTGGATGATCATCCCGATCGGGTTGGCGTTCGCCGTCCTGTACTACGTGGTGTTCCGCTTCGTGATCACGAAGTTCAACATCCCGACCCCGGGACGCGAACCGGAGGACTCCCTCGACGACGCGGCCGCGACGAGCGCCGCGAAGAAGTAGGGCACACGGAAGTAGGGCACACGACGCGACGGGCCGGATCTGCTCCAGCAGATCCGGCCCGTTTTCGCGTGCGGGCGCTCAGACCTCGTAGACGGCACCGGACCGCGCCAGGGTCACCGGGCCGTCGAAGACGGCCTCGGCGTCGCGCTGGTTGAGGTGGGGGTCGGTCCACGGCGGGATGTGAGTGAGGACCAGGGCGGCGGCGCCCGCGGCCTGCGCGTGCTCACCGGCCTGGCGGCCGTTGAGGTGCAGCTCCGGGATGTCTTCCTTGCCGTGGGTGAAGGCCGCCTCGCAGAGGAAGAGGTCGGCGCCCCGGGCCAGGTCCGTCAGGGCCTCGCAGGGGCCGGTGTCACCGGAGTAGACCAGGGCGCGGTCCCCGTGCTCGATGCGGAAGCCGAACGCCTCCACCGGGTGGCAGACCCGGGCGGTGCGGATCGTGAAGGGGCCCAGTTCGAAGGTGCCCGGGGTCAGGGTGCGGAAGTCGAAGACCTCCTGCATCGACTTCTCGTCGGGCACGTCGTCGTACGCCTGGACCAGGCGGCGTTCGGTGTCCTCGGGCCCGTAGACCGGGATCGCCTCGGCGCGGCCCCCGTCGTGGCGGTAGTACCGCGCGACGAAGTAGGCGCACATGTCGATGCAGTGGTCGGGGTGGAGGTGGGAGAGGATCACGGCGTCGAGGTCGTAGAGACCGCAGTGGCGCTGCAACTCGCCGAGGGCGCCATTGCCCATGTCGAGGAGCAGCCGGAAGCCGTCGGCCTCTACGAGGTAGCTCGAGCAGGCCGATTCCGCGGACGGGAACGACCCCGAGCATCCGACGACGGTGAGCTTCATGGAGCAGGAACCTCCTTGAGGGGTCCCCATGCCGAGGGCCATGGGCGAGGCGGCGGGTGCGGGGTCATACGGGGTGCCCACGAGCGTAAGGCGCTAAAGCCCTGGTAGCTCCTCCACGGGCCCGCGTTGTGGGCGGAATCACCAGGACGGAGCCCCGGGCAGCCGCGTATGCCCCACATCGGTTACCACCGGGTACCCCCGGTGCGCCGGATTCCGCCGGGGGGCTACGCCCAGAGCTGGCCGTGCAGGGTCTCGACCGCCTCCTCGGTGGTGGCCGCGGTGTAGACGCCGGTGGACAGGTACTTCCAGCCGCCGTCGGCGACGACGAAGACGATGTCGGCGCTCTCGCCCGCCTTGACCGCCTTGCGGGCGACACCGAGGGCGGCGTGCAGCGCGGCACCGGTGGAGACGCCCGCGAAGATGCCCTCCTGGGCGAGGAGTTCACGGGTGCGGGCCACCGCGTCCTCGGAGCCGACGGAGAAGCGGGTGGTGAGGATGGACTCGTCGTACAGCTCGGGGACGAAGCCCTCATCCAGGTTGCGCAGCCCGTATACGACGTCGTCGTAGCGCGGCTCCGCGGCGACGATCCGCACGTCGGGCTTGTTCTCGCGCAGGAAGCGGCCGACGCCCATCAGGGTGCCGGTGGTACCCAGGCCCGCCACGAAGTGGGTGACGGAGGGCAGGTCGGCCAGGATCTCGGGGCCGGTGGTGGCGTAGTGGGCGCCCGCGTTGTCGGGGTTCCCGTACTGGTAGAGCATCACCCAGTCGGGGTGCTCGGCGCTCAGTTCCTTGGCCACCCGGACGGCGGTGTTGGAGCCGCCGGCGGCGGGCGAGGAGATGATCTCCGCGCCCCACATGGCGAGCAGCTGGCGCCGCTCCTCGCTGGTGTTCTCCGGCATGACGCACACGATGCGGTAGCCCTTGAGCTTGGCCGCCATGGCGAGCGAGATGCCGGTGTTGCCGGAGGTCGGCTCCAGGATGGTGCAGCCGGGGGTCAACCGGCCGTCCTTCTCGGCCTGTTCGATCATGTGGAGCGCGGGGCGGTCCTTGATCGAACCGGTCGGGTTGCGGTCCTCCAGCTTCGCCCAGACCCGGACGTCCGGGGAGGGCGAGAGCCGTGGCAGCCGGACGAGCGGCGTGTTGCCGACCGCTGCCAGGGGGCTGTCGTACCGCATCAGTACATTCCGCCCGCGACGGCCGGGAGGATCGTCACGTTGTCGCCGTCCGAGAGCTTGGTGGAGATGCCGTCGAGGAAGCGGACGTCCTCGTCGTTCAGGTAGACGTTGACGAAGCGGCGCAGCTCGCCACCGTCGACCAGGCGCTCCTGGATGCCGGCGTGCCGGGACTCCAGGTCGGCGAACAGCTCGGCGACCGTGGTCCCGCTGCCCTCGACCGCCTTCTGGCCGTCGGTGTAGGTGCGGAGGATGGTCGGGATGCGGACCTCGATGGCCATTCTCAATCTCCTGTGGGAGGGCGGGGTGGACTTCCGGACCGGATCGGGCCGGGGGCGTCGTCGGAAGGCTTCGGCTGCGTGCTTCGGGCGGGCGTGGGGCGTCGGGAGGACGCGCTCAGGCGGCCTCGGCGCGGCGCGGACACATCGCGCTGGCGAGTCGGCACAGGTCGACGTGGAGCCGCGCCACGAGCAGCATGCCCGGCGTCTTCTCGCTCACGTCATCGGAAACCATGAACTCATCGTATCGATTCCCGATCCGCCCCTCGGAAGCGTGTCCCGCGGTACGGACGGGTAACAACCGCGATACGAGACGACGTATCGGGTCAGCCCGGGATGATCTCGACTTCTTCCTCGGAGACCTCACCGTCGACAATCCGGAAGGAACGGAACTGGAAGGGCCCCTCCTCGTTGCCGCAGTCGGCGGTGGACACGAGGACGTAGTGCGCACCGGGCTCATTGGCGTAGGAGATATCCGTACGAGAGGGGTACGCCTCGGTCGCGGTGTGCGAGTGATAGATCACGACCGGCTCCTCGTCGCGGTCGTCCATCTCGCGGTAGAGCTTGAGCAGATCGGTCGAGTCGAACTCGTAGAACGTGGGAGAGCGGGCCGCGTTCAGCATCGGGATGAACCGCTCGGGGCGGCCGCTTCCGGCCGGGCCCGCGATGACGCCGCACGCCTCGTCGGGGTGGTCGGCCCGCGCGTGCGCGACGATCCGGTCGTGAAGCTCCTGGGTGATGGTCAGCATGGTGCACACAATAGGAGGCGGGCTCCGGACCGAAGTCCGGAGCCCGCCTGCTGAGACGATGCGCCCAAGGGGCGGAAGCGTCAGTCCCGGGCGAACTCGGGCTTGCGCTCCGGGTCGGCGACCTCGGGCGTACGGCTCTTGAGCACGAACCAGCCGATCACCATGATCACCGCCCAGACGGCGCCGACGTACAGGGAGATCCGGGTCTCCGCGTCGTACGCGATCAGACCGGTCACGCAGATGAGGAAGACCAGCGCCACCCAGCTGAAGACCGAACCGCCGGGCGCCGGGAAGGACGAGGCGGGCAGCCGGCCGGCCACGACGGCGCGGCGGTAGCGGATGTGGCTGATCAGGATCATCGCCCAGGCCCAGATCCCGGCCGCGGTCGCCACCGAGGTGACGTAGGTGAAGACCTTGTCCGGAACGGTGTAGTTCAGTATCACGCCGATGCCCATGAGGAAGGCGGAGAGGGCGATACCGGCGAACGGGGTCTTGCGGGCGTTGAGCTTGCCGAAGATGCCCGGCGCCTCGCTGTTGGCGGCCAGGTCGCGCAGCATGCGGCCGGTGGAGTACATGCCGGAGTTACAGGAGGACAGGGCCGCGGTGAGGACGACGAAGTTGACGATGCCCGCCGCGAAGGGGATGCCGATCACCGAGAAGGCGTGCACGAAGGGGCTCTCGCCCGCGGAGAACTCGGTCCACTTCACGACGGAGAGGATGACGAGCAGGGCGCCGACGTAGAAGACGATGATGCGGAACGGCAGGGTGTTGATCGCCTTGGGCAGGGTCTTCTCGGGGTCCTGGGACTCACCCGCGGTGATGCCGACNGGGGTCCTGGGACTCACCCGCGGTGATGCCGACCAGCTCGACGGCGAGGTAGGCGAACATGACGCCCTGGAGCGTCATCAGGCTGTCCCCTATGCCGTTGGGGAAGAAGCCGCCGTGCGACCAGAGGTTGGAGGCGGCCGCGGTGTCACCGGCCTCCGAGAAGCCGAGGGTCAGCACGCCGAGACCGATGACGATCATGCCGATGATCGCGGTGACCTTGACCATCGAGAACCAGAACTCGACCTCGCCGAAGATCTTCACCGAGATCAGGTTGACGCCGAACAGCATCACCAGGAAGACCAGGGCGCTGACCCATTGCGGGATCGACGGGAACCAGAAGTGGATGTAGATGGCCGCGGCGGTCAGCTCGGCCATGCCGGTGACGACCCACATGAGCCAGTAGGTCCAGCCGGTGACGTAACCGAAGAACGGGCCGAGGAACTCGCGGGCGTACTCCGCGAAGGACCCCGAGACGGGGCGGTACAGGAGCAGCTCACCGAGTGCTCGCATGATGAAGAAGATGACGACGCCGGCGAGGGCGTACATCAATATGATGCTGGGGCCCGCCTTGGCGATGTTGGCCCCGGCTCCCATGAACAGACCGACACCGATGGCACCGCCGATGGCGATCATCTGTACCTGGCGACTACCCAGGCCGCGCTCGTAGCCCTCTTCAGGCGCCGCTGAGGTCATGTGGTGTGCCTTTCTCCCTGTGCGGCTGGCGATCGTGAAGATTTACCACGAGAGCAGCACTGATCCACTCAGTGGAATGTGGGGCACGCCACAGGGAGAAGCGGACAAAGGCCGTCGTGCACAACAAAGCGAGTGATCGTGGTGATGCGATCGTTATCCGGAGTTGAGCACCCTCTAAACGAACACTCAGTGATCACAAGCGGAAGAGATCACGCCACAGAGGTCAGGCCATCAGCGTTTCGATGAGCGTCTCCTGGAGTCCGCCCAGCCAGAAGTACGCCATCACCATCGGCTTCCGCGGATCGGAGTCGGGGAGTCCGAGCAGCTCACCGCCGTCGTCATCGTCCGTGACCTCCAGCCGGGTCCCGATCGCCAGCCGCAGGTCGTTGAGGGCACCGAGCCACTGCCGGGACTTCTGGGGGGCCAGCTCCAGCACCGCCTGGTCCTTGGCGGTCGGCCCGGTGGACAGCGAGTCCAGGTCGCGCACCATCGCCAGGGCGTCATCGCGCTTGCGGGCCCGCAGGTCGTTCTCGGTGTACCGGCGGAACTCCGCGGAGGCGGCGCGCGCCTCCTTCTCCGCGTCCCCGTCCAGCTCCTGGTCCGGCCCCCCGTAGGCGTCCGGGAACAACCGGGCCAGCGCCGGGTCGCTCGGCGCCTCGCTGGGCCCCTCGGCGAACAGCGCGTCCAGCGGGTCCTCGGACCCGGCCGGCTGGTCGCCCGGGCCGATCAGCTCCGCGAGCTGCACGGCGAGGCTGCGCAGGATGGAAATCTCCACCTCGTCCAGGGCGACGGCGGCACCGCCGCCGGGCAGCGGCTCGAATCGTCCCGACATCAGCGCTCCTGCGTGAGCGTCGCCCACAGCCCGTACCCGTGCATCGCCTGCACGTCGCGCTCCATCTCCTCGCGGCTCCCGCTGGACACGATCGCGCGCCCCTTGTGGTGAACGTCCAGCATCAGCTTGTGCGCCTTGTCCTTGGAGTAGCCGAAGTAGCTCTGGAACACGTACGTGACATAGCTCATGAGATTGACGGGGTCGTTGTGGACCACCGTCACCCAGGGAACGTCCGGCTCGGGCACCTCCATCGGCGCCTCGCTGGCTTCAGGACGTTCGATCTCCACCGGACTGACACTCACACCCCCAATGCTGCCACCCGGTAGGGCCGGTCGCCTAAACCGGCACCCAGATCTCGTCACTCTGACGAGTATGCGGGGTAACATCATCAACATGGACACTGCGGACTTGGGACTGCCGGTGGACGTGCCGTCGACTGCGCTGTTCACCGATCGGTACGAACTCACCATGTTGCAGGCCGCGCTGCGGGCCGGCACCGCCGACCGCCGCTCGGTCTTCGAGGTCTTCACCCGACGCCTGCCCGGGGGACGCCGCTACGGCGTCGTCGCGGGCACCGGGCGGGTCCTCGACGCCGTCGAGAACTTCCGCTTCGACGGCGGCGTCCTGGACTTCCTCGCCCAGCACCGGATCGTGGACGAGCCGACGCTCGCCTGGCTCGCCGACTTCCGGTTCCGCGGCGACATCTGGGGATATCCGGAGGGTGAGGTCTACTTCCCGGGCTCGCCGATCATGCGGGTGGAGGGCACCTTCGCGGAGGCGGTGCTGCTGGAGACCGTGATCCTCTCCATCCTCAACCACGACTCGGCGGTCGCCGCCGCCGCGTCCCGGATGTCGGTCGCGGCGGGCGGGCGGCCGCTGATCGAGATGGGCGCGCGCCGCACCCATGAGCTGGCCGCGGTGGCCGCCGCCCGGGCCGCGTACGTCGGCGGCTTCGCCACCACCTCGGACCTCGCGGCCGGATTCCGCTACAACATCCCCACCGTCGGCACGAGCGCCCACGCCTTCACCCTGCTGCACGACAGCGAGCGCGACGCCTTCGTCGCCCAGGTCGACTCGCTCGGCAGCGACACCACCCTGCTGGTGGACACCTTCGACGTCGCCGAGGCCGTGCGCACCGCGGTGGAGATCGCCGGTACGGAGCTGGGCGCCGTCCGGATCGACTCCGGCGACCTGCTGCTGCTCGCCCACCGGGTGCGCCAGCAGCTGGACGACCTGGGCGCCAAGGGGACGAAGATCGTGGTCACCAGCGATCTGGACGAGTACGCGATCGCCTCGCTCGCCGCGGCCCCCGTGGACGCGTACGGGGTCGGCACCCGGCTGGTGACCGGCAGCGGCCATCCGACCTGCTCGATGGTCTACAAGCTGGTCGCCCGCGCCGAGTCCGACGCGGCGGACGCGCCGCTGGTGCCGGTGGCGAAGAAGTCCATGGGCGCGAAGACCTCCATCGGCGGCCGCAAGTGGGCGGCCCGCCGGCTGGACGCGGACGGGGTGGCCGAGGCCGAGGTGGTCGGCAGCGGGCCCGTGCCGGAGGCCCTGGCGGACCGTACGCTGCTGGTGGAGCTGGTGCGCGGCGGCGAGATCGTGGCCCGGGAGCCGCTGGACGCGGCGCGCGACCGCCACGCGGCGGCGCGGGCGGGGCTGCCCCTGTCGGCGACGCAGCTGTCGCAGGGCGAGCCGGTGCTGCCGACGGAGTACTTGCAGGCGTGAGGGGTACGTCCATGACGACCATGGCGTCGACAGCGATCACACCGATCGCGCCTGCCGCTGTTGCTACTGCTGTGATTACCTCGGGCCGAGCCGGAAGGCGTGCGTGATGCACAGGGCACTGATCGTCGTCGACATCCAGAACGACTTCTGTGAGGGCGGAAGCCTCGCGGTGACGGGCGGCGCGGACATCGCCGCCGCGATCACCGACTACATCGGGGAGGCGTCGCCCGGTTACCGCCACATCGTGGCCAGCCGGGACCGCCACATCGATCCGGGCGATCACTTCTCCGACCGCCCGGACTACGAGCGCACCTGGCCGCCGCACTGTGTCGCGGGCACCGAGGGGGTCGGCTTCCACCCCAATTTCGCGCCCGCGGTGGCCTCGGGCGCGATCGACGCGGTCTTCGACAAGGGCGCGTACGCCGCGGCGTACAGCGGTTTCGAGGGCGTCGACGAGCACGGCACGTCGCTGGCGGCGTGGCTGCGGGAGCGGGGCGTGACGGAGGTGGACGTGGTCGGGATCGCCACGGACCACTGTGTACGGGCCACGGCGCTGGACGCGCGGCGTGAGGGGTTCGTGACGCACGTGCTGCTGGGGCTGACCGTGGGAGTGGCCCCGGCCACCACCGAGCGCGCCGTGGAGGAGCTGCGGGATGCGGGCGTCCGGCTGAGCGGCCAGCCGGTGGCCTGAGGGGCGCCCCCGGGGCCCGTCGCGAGTCGCGGGCCAGGGGGGCGCCCGGCGTCCGTCAGGGGGCCGTCAGGCCGTCGCCGCGGGCCGCAGGAGGGCGGCGATGGGGTGCCACAGCTCGCCGCCGATGTCGGGGGACGTGCGCCAGAGGAGGCCGTCGGGGTGGTGGAGCACCGCCGTCACCTCGTCGGGCGTCGGTGGCGCGCTGTTGCCGCGCAGGTACACGGCGCGAAGCCCCAGGTTGCGCAGCCTGGTCAGGGCGCGCGCCCGGTTCGCGGCGTGGACCAGGACGCGGACGCCGCCTTCGCCCAGCGGGCGGGGCAGGGTCAGTGCCACCACCACACTGCCGCCCGGCAGCTTGATGAATCCTCCATCGGCCATACGGTTCATGTCCCCCGTGAGACGTCGTGTCAATAAGAAGGTCCAGGGGCATCTAAACGCGAACGGCCGCCGCCCGCTAGTGGGTGACGGCCGTCACGGCATTGACCTGCGCTTATGACGACGGGCCCACCTGGACGGTCATCGACTGGCCGTCCGGGCGCTCCCAGAGGATCGCGATCCGGGTGTTGGTGTCAGCAACCTGCACCCCCGCGGTGGGGTTGGATTTGTCCCAGTACGTACCCTTGCGGTCGTCGAAGACCGGGGTGCCCCACTTGCCCTTGACCTTCGCGGCCTTCCCGTCCTTGTGGAGGGTGAAGCCTCCGGTCCGGTACCAACTGAAGGTCGAGTCGTACGCCTGGATCCGGTTGCGCATGAGCGTGCCGTCCGCCCACTTCTCCGGGGTGGCGTGCGCGTCGACCGGGAGGATCAGGCCGGTGCCCGGGTGGACGCCGGTGTTGTTGTCCGGCTGCGAGGTGTCCCACTGCCAGATCAGCAGACCGTTCTGGTACGGGAAGTGCTCGACCCAGGAGGGGCGGGTGGAGGCCCAGCCGAAGTTGTACGGGCCGGTCTTGAGGGTCTTGTCGTAGCTGACGTACTGGCGGTTCTCGGCGAGGTAGTACTGCGGGTAGTCCTTGGTGAAGGACACGCCGACGCGCGAGAAGCCGTCCGTCGTCCAGCCGTTGTCGTCGCCCTCGGCGCCGTCGGTGACGACCGGCTTGCCGTCCGCGGTGAGGGTGAGGGCGTCGGCGGTGAAGCCCTTCTGCGCGACCCCGCCGTCCGTCTGGTAGCGGAAGCGGAGGTCGATCTTCTTGCCCGCGTAGGCATCCAGCGGGAAGGAGAGCTTCCGGTACGCCCCGGAGGTGCCCGTCAGCGCGGGCTTGTCACCGGCGTCGCGCGGGATGGCCTTGCCGTCCGCGGTGCCGTCGACCGGCGTCCAGTTGGCGCCGCCGTCCGTGGAGACCTCGGTGTAGAGGTAGTCGAAGTTCTCCTCGATGTCCCACCAGCCCTTGAGGTCCAGGCTCGCCTTGGCGGCGCCCGTGAGGTCGACGGACCGGGTGAGGGTGTTCTTCAGGTCGTCGCCCATGCCGGACCACCACTGCTTGGTGCCCTCGGCGGGTGCGGTGATCTCGGTGGTGACGGGCTTGTCGGGGAGGCTGACGACCAGCGCCTGCTTGTTCTTGGTGTTGTACTCGGCGACCCCGAGGGTGTGCCGGGACTTCGTACCGGCCTTCGCGGTGCCGTAGTTGAGCCAGCCGAGCTGGAGCTTGTCCCAGGCGGACATGTCGCCCGGGAGGTCGCCGATGGAGTCCTCGCCGGTGCCCAGCCAGGAGCCCGCGGACATCAACGACCAGTAGGCGACGGAGGATTCGCCCTTGCCCGTGGTGTCGTACTCGTCGGGCAGGCCGAGGTCGTGGCCGTACTCATGGGCGTAGACGCCGAGGCCGCCGTTCTCCGGCTGCATCGTGTAGTCGCCGACCCAGATGCCGGTGTCGCCGATCTGGGTGCCGCCCGCCTTGTTGGCGCCGGGGCCGGTGCTGCCCGCGTCGGTGCCGTACGCGTACCAGCGGTGCGCCCAGATCGCGCTCTCGCCCTGGGCGCCGCCGCCCGCGGACTCGTCCTCACCGGCGTGCACGATCTGGAAGTGGTCGATGTAGCCGTCGGGCTCGTTGAAGTTGCCGTCGCCGTCGAAGTCGTAGCGGTCCCACTGGTCGTACTTGGCCAGGTCCGCCTTGATCTGCGCGTCGGTGCGGCCGGCCGCCTTCTGGTCCTTCGCCCACTGGTTGACGCCGTCGCGGATCAGGTCCCAGGCGTTGGCGCAGTTGGTGTCGCCGCAGTAGTTGGAGCCGTAACGGGCCTCGTTCCAGTCGACCTTGACCCAGTCGGAGACCTCGCCGTCGACCGAGTAGCGGCCCGAGGACTGCTTCTCGTAGTACTTCTTCAGGGACTCCTTGCCCTTGGCCTCCGAGAAGTAGAGGTCCTGGAAGTGCTTCCGGTTGTAGTCCTTCTGCCAGGCGGTGCTGTTGTCCTCGGCGCGGTCCGGCTCGGCGATCGTGTTGTGCGCCGGGCCCGGGTCGCCGCCGTACTTCTTCACCGGCGGCTGGGGGCCGTCGGCGCCGTCCGGGTCGTACATCGTGGTGTCGTCGACCTTGTCGCCGAACTCGACCAGCACGGTGAAGATCTTGTCGGTCTTCTCCCGGGCCAGCTCGACGTACTTGCCCTTGCCGAGCTTCACCACCTGCGACGCGCCGCGCCGGGTGGTCTCCTTGTCCCCGGATATGACCTGGCGCAGCGCGTCCTGGCGCTGCGCCTCCTGCTGCTTGCTGAACGGGCCCGCCAGATCGTGCTCGACGTCCGTCTTCGCGGGGGCCGGGTCATGGCGTTCGACACGCGTAGACGGCGCATCCGCCTGGGCGACACCCGTTGACAGCGCGGCCGCGCCGAGCGCGGCCACCACCGTGGCGACGGCGGCCGATCTGGCCGCCCTCCGTTGGCTGTTCACTTGTTCCTCCCCTTCCACACACCGGTGCCGCACATTTGACCGGAGTGGCAGGAGAAAAGACAGACCTTGACTTGCTTGTGAGGGATCGTTACGTTTCCCGGTCCGCCATGTACCGGTTACCGGACACCCGCGGGCCGCGCCGCCCGGGCGGGCCCGGTCCGGCGGAACACCGTTGCACGCGCCGGTGATTCCGTGCGCCCCCCGTGCTCCGCTCCCGTGGGTGAGGTCACGCTTAGTTCCGCTCCCCATCGGGCATCCAGCACCGTAGAGTCTTTTGGCGGCGCACGTCAGCCGACTCATGCCCCCGCATATCGATGCCCCCTGAGGACGGATCCCGCCATGCCGCGTCCGACTTCTGCCCAGCTCGCCTATGGTTCGGCCACCGTCGTCCTGTCGACGCTGGCCATGCTGCTGCTATCCGAAACCCGATCGGGCCTCGGGGTGGGCCTGGTGACCGTGGCCGGTCTCGCACTCGGGCTGCTGGTGGCCCTCACCGTGCCGGTGTGCCGCCCGTCCCGCGCGGGTCGCACGGTGCGCACCCACCGCCCGCTGGCCGGGTCCGCGGTGGCCGCCGAGCCCCCGCGGGAGCACTCACTGCACGGCTGACACCACGACCGTCCGCGCCGCCTTGTCGTGCAGGCAGTGCCGGAACGGCTTGTCCCACAGCTGCCACACCACGTTGAGCACCCAGAACAGGGTGCCGACGAGCACCGGGATCAGCAGGCCCGGCAGCGTGTAGACCGCTGCGCGCACCCAGCCCTGGCGGCCCGGAATGTCCCCGTTCGAGAGCACCGCGACGCGGATCCGCATCGCCTTCTTGCCGAGCGTCTGACCGCTGCGGGCCAGCATCGTGCCCTCGTAAGCGAAGTAGACCCCCATGGTGATGATCAACGCGGCCATCACCTTGCCCAGGTCCTGCTGGCCCGGATGGTCCACGGTGTACTGGAACGCGCCGGTCAGGACGAGCGCCACCGTCCAGATGACGCCGAGCACGAGGTCGTCGATCAGTCGGGCCGCGAAGCGCTGGCCGGGAGTGGCCAGCGGGGGCATCCCGGCGAGGTCGGGGTACGGGGACGACGACAGCTGGTCGGGGCTCATGCCCCCGATTACATCAGCAGCCGCCCGGGCGCCCCTCGGCGGGCCGATGCCTCAGGGCGTGGCCGAGACGACGACCGTCTTGGCCACCTTGTCGTGCAGACACTGCCTATACGGCCGGTCCCAGGTGCACCACAAGACGTTGACCAGCCAGAAGACAAAGCCGCAGCAGGGCACGATCTCGGGGAGCGCATACGTGGCGGCGCGCACCCAGCCGGGGCCGCCCGCCGGGAGCTCGCCGGTCTCCAGCATGGCCACCCGGATCTGCATCGCCTTCTTGCCGAGGGTCTGGCCGTAGCGGGTCAGCATCAGCCCCTCGTAGACGAAGTACGCCAGGACGTAGACGAGCGTGAACACGGACGAGCGGGCGTCGCTGCCATCGCCCATCGGGTAGTACGTGCCCCAGATCAGGGCCATGATCAGGCCGACCGGGATGCCGATGATCAGCCCGTCGATGATCCGGGCGAGCAGGCGGCGGCCGAGATGGGCGAGCGGAGGCATGCCCGCGAGCGGATCGGCGCCGTCGTCGTGGTCACCGTACGGGGAGCCGTTCGCCCGGGGCGGCGGCTGCTTGGCGAACGGATCCCGGTCGCGGGGCCCGCCCCCGGGTGGCGGCGGCTGGTCGGTGCTCATGGCCCGAGTCGACCGCCGATCGAGGGCGATCGCATCCGGATCGCCCCGTTCGGGCGACCCGGATGCTCCATCCGAGGATCAGTCGGCCGTCGCCACGAACGTGCGGGCGGCCTTGTCGTGCCAGCACTGCCGCCAGGGGCGGTCCACCAGGCACCACAGCACGTTCACCAAGCCGACCACCAGCACGCCCAGCACCCCGTAGACCAGCCAGCGGCGCAGGGCGGCGCCGAACGACGGGGTGTCGTGCTCCTCGATGTCCAGGACCCGCACCCCGCACAGCTTCTTGCCGAGCGTACGGCCCCATACGGCCGTCGGCAGCGCCTCCAGGAGGATCCCGCCGAGCAGCAGTACGCCCAGCACGATGGCCAGGTACCCGCTGGTGGTGCCGTCGAGGAAGTAGACGGTGACGGTCTCGCCGGACTGCTTGGCCGTCTCCACCTTCCCGTCGATGTGGTCGGCGGCCTTCCCCCACAGCGGGAACGCGGCCGCGCCGGTGATGGCGAGCAGCACGACCATGTCGATCAGCCGGGCGGAGAAGCGGCGGCCGAGCCCGGCAGGCCGCCCCTGGGCCTGGGCGGCCTGGAGGAACGGATTGTCGACCGGGGGCTTCCAGGGGATGACGCTCTCGGGCGCGCCCTGCTGGGGCGCCGGGGCCTGCGGGGACTGCGGCTGCGGGGGCTGCTGGGCGAGCTGGTGCACCTGCTGCTGCCAGCCGCCCCCGGGACCGCCGGGACCGCCGTGGGACGGCTGGGCCGGAATGCCGCCGTAGGGCTGCTGCGGGGGTTGCTGTCGCTGGGGAGGCTGCTGGGGCTGGTGGGGCTGCTGCTGTTGCGGCTGGGGCTGCTGTTGCGGTGGGGACTGCTGGGGGCCTTGCGGCGGTGCGTCGCGGTCGAGCGTACGGAACGTCATCGTGCCCTCGTCGCGGCCGGTCGGCCGCAGCGCGCGGATCGCCATCGTGCCGTCCGCCGCACCGGCCCCGGCACCGGCCTCGGCCGAGGGGGAGGGCGAGGGCAGCTCCGGGGTGTTGCGTACGGCGGGGAGGGCGTGGGTGGCGCGATCCTTGCGGTCGCCCGCACCCGCCCCAGCCTCCGCGCCGCCGCCGCGCATCGTCAGCGTGCCCTCGTCGCGACCGCCTTCACCACGGCCGCTCCCCTCACCACCGACGTCGCCGTCCGCCGCGCCGCGCGGGTCGGGCACCCCCGCTCGCGGGTCCTCCGACTCCGAGCCCCAGGAGATGCGGCGGTCCTGCTCACCGCCGAACCCGGCCTGGTGGGACGCGTCGGCCTGCCAGGCGGCCCCGGCTCCGGGGCGGGTGCCGTGCAGCCGCTGCGGATCGTCCCAGTCCACCGGGGCGGCCGTCCCGGCGGGCGGCACCGGCTCGGTGCCCATGACGCTGCCCGGGCCGGACTCCCGTACGTCCATCTCGGCGCGCCGCCGCACCTCGGGCAGGGCGCCGCCGGTCTCCACCGCGGGCCCCGGCTCCGGGTCCTCGTCCAGGAACATCGGGCCGGTCTCGTCCGGCACCGGGCTGGTGACCTGGGTGTGGGTGACTCCGGGTGGCGCGGCGGGCATGGCCTCGCCCTCGGCCGGGGCGGGGCGGCTGGTGCCGGGCACCCAGGCAGCGCCGTTCCAGTACCGGATGTAGTTGGGAATGGACGGATCCGGATAAAACCCAGGAATGGAGCTGCCGTCAGCGGATCCTGAGGAAGGGGCGCTCATGATCTCCGATGTCCCGTATCTGTGCTCGCCGTGCTGCTGTGCTGCGCTGCCGCAGTGCAACCCGGAGCGCGCTGTCAAGGTCTATCAGACGGGCCCGAGGCCCGTACCCACTGTGGCACCGCCTCGCAACTTTTTGGCAGTCAATACGGGAAGCCGCCCGCCGGGGACTAGAACAGCTTGCCCGGATTGAGCAGACCCAGCGGGTCGAAGACCTGCTTGATGCCCTGCTGCAACTCCACCCCCACCGGTCCCAATTCGCGCGCGAGCCACTCCCGCTTCAGCACGCCCACCCCGTGCTCCCCCGTGATCGTGCCGCCCAGCTCAAGACCCAGCGCCATGATCTCGTCGAACGACTCGCGCGCCCGCCGCGACTCGTCCGGGTCCGCGGGGTCGAAGCAGACCGTCGGATGGGTGTTGCCGTCCCCGGCGTGGGCCACGACGCCGATCGTGAGCCCGTACTTCTCGGCGATGGCCGCCGTCCCGTCGATCATCTCGGCGAGGCGGGAGCGCGGCACGCACACGTCGTCGATCATCGTGACGCCCTTGACCGCCTCCAGCGCGGTCAGCGTCATGCGGCGGGCCTGGAGCAGCAGGTCGGACTCGGCCGCGTCGTCCGCCGGGACCACCTCGGTCGCCCCGGCGGCCGTGCACAGCTCGCCCACGGCGGCCAGGTCGGACGCGGGGTCCGGGGTGTCGAACGCGGCCATCAGCAGGGCCTCGGTGGACTCGGGGAGCCCCATGTCGCCCAGGGCGTTGACGGCGCGCACGCTCGTACGGTCCATCAGCTCCAGCAGCGAGGGCACATGGCCGCGCTCCATGATGCGGCAGATCGCGTCGCACGCGGCCGCGGTGGAGGGGAACTCGGCGGCCAGGACGAGCTGTTCGGGCGGGGCGGGCTTGAGCGCGAGGACGGCCCGTACGACGATGCCGAGGCTCCCCTCGGAGCCGACGAAGAGGCGGGTCAGGTCGTAGCCCGCGACCCCCTTGGCGGTGCGGCGGCCGGTGGACAGCAGCCGTCCGTCGGCGAGGACGACGTCCAGGCCGAGGACGTACTCGGCGGTCACGCCGTACTTCACGCAGCACAGCCCGCCCGACGCCGTGCCGATGTTGCCGCCGATGGTGCACTGCTCCCAGCTGCTGGGGTCCGGCGGGTAGTACAGCCCCTTCTCCAGCACCGCGCGCGACAGCGCCGCGTTCACCACGCCCGGTTCGACGACCGCGATCCGGTCGACCGGGTTGATCTCCAGGATGCGGTCCATCTTGATCAGGGACAGCACGATGCAGCCGTCGGACGCGTTGGCCGCGCCCGACAGGCCGGTGCGCGCGCCCTGCGGAACGACGGGGACGCGCAGCGCCGTGGCCGTACGGCATACGTGCTGCACCTGCTCGACGGTGCGGGGGAGGACGACCACGGCGGGCGCGCCCGCATCGCAGAAGCTCGCCATGTCGTTGGCGTACGCCGCCGTGACATCGGGGTCGGTGAGCACTGCCTCCTCGGGGAGGCCCTCCCGCAGCGACTCGATGAGGTCGGTCATACGTCCAGGCTCGCACTCGGGCGGGCGCCAGGGAAGATCGGCGCGGCGACCGGGTTAGAGCGCGTTCACTGCGACTTGTAGTACACGCTCAGTTCGCGGGCGCCGGACGCGCCGGAGGCGAAGCCCATGCACAGTCGGCGCGGGCTGGTGAGCTGGACGGCCATGCCCTCGGGCTCGCGGTAGTCGAGCGAGTAACCGGCCTCGGTGCGGGCGCGCTGGACCAGCTCGCCGGTGCGCAGATCGACGCAGGAGACATGCGCGTTGCCGTGGCCGGAGGGCGGGTTGGGGCCGTTCTCGTCGGAGTACGCGGTGCCGGTGAGCTGGTACACGTAGTCGCCGAGCACCGTGAAGCCCTGGAAGACCTCGCCGTCCTCGACGCCCACCTGGGGTATGTCGTCGTACACGGCGGAGTAGTCGCCCGCCGTGACCCCGGCCAGGCTCATCAGCCGGTAGCGGACCTCGCCGCCCTGGCGGTAGCGCAGCAGCAGCCGCTTGTTGAGCATGTCGACGGCGGGCTGGTTGCTGGTCGAACCGGCCACCGGGCGGTGGGTGGCCAGCGCGGACGAGCCGCTGTCGAGCACGGCGCCGTCCTTGAACGCGAAGCGGCTGATGGCGCGCCCGTAGCCGGAGTCGGGGTTGGCGTCCGACTCGGTCCACAGCTGGGCGGTGGTACCGGTCGGCTCGCAGCCGATCGAGACGCCGTGGCCGAAGCCTCTGACGTACATGTGGCCCAGCTTGCTGCCGGTGAGGGACAGCTGCGTGATGCACATGTCCCCGCGCGCGGCCCGGTCGGCGCCGGAGACGGGGGCGGATTCGCCGCTGAGCCGGATGCCGCCCTGCATCAGCTGGATCGTGTAGAGGTGACCGTTGGCGTCGTCGAACGCGAAGGACTGGAGCACGGTGTTGTTGTGCGGTGCCTTCTCACGGATGAGCTGCGTGGAGGGCACCGAGAGGTCGAACCGGCCACCGGCGCTGGCCTCGGCGGTCCCGGCGGCGTCGGCAGCGGCGTCGACCGCGTTGGCCTCGGTGGGCCGTACCGCGAACGCCCCGAGCGCACCCGCGGCGGCAGCGCCCCCGGCCAGGGCGAACCTACGCCTTGTCAACCGACCCGCTGCGTACTTGTCCGTCTGCATGCGAATTCAACAACTCCCAAGAGAAAACACCGTGTTGGAGTGGACATAGGAACGCCGTGAGTGTAGACGGTGCGATTCTCCGACCGAGCTGGTGTTCCATTTTTCTGGCACGAGCGGCGCATTGTGGTCTGTATCACTCTCTTTCTGCCTGCTTCGGGTAGACCGGATGCCACCCGGCGGGCGTATACCCGGCGAAGACACGGATCCGGGAGTGACAGGTGACCGTCGAGGAGTTCGAAGAGTTCTACGCCCAGGCGGTCACGCGTCTCACGGGGCAGCTGTACGTGATGCTCGGCGACCTGCACGAGGCGCAGGACGTCGTCCAGGAGGCGTTCGTCAAGGGGTGGAGCCGAAGGCGGCAACTCGACCGCGGCGGCCAGCCCGAGGCCTGGATCCGCACGGTCGCCTGGCGGCTGGCGGTGAGCCGATGGCGGTTCCGGCGGCGCACGGCGGACGCCTGGCACCGCGGCGGCGTCTCACCACCCCATGTCGCGGGCCCGGAACCGGACCAGGTGGTGCTGGTCGACGCGCTGCGCGAACTGCCGCCCCAGCAGCGGCGCACGCTCACCCTGCACTACCTGTGCGACCTCACGGTCGAGCAGATCGCCGCCGAGACCGGCCTGTCCACCAGCACCGTCAAGACGCATCTGGTCCGCGGACGCGCCGCGCTCGCCCACCGCCTGCGGGACCCGCGCATCGAGGAGAGCGCCGATGTCTGAGATCCAGGATCCGCACCGGGATCCGCTGCGGACGCTGTTCCGGCAGGCCGGTGACGCCGGGCAGGCCCGCGCCGGGGCGGCACCCGTCGCGCGCATCGCCGAGCGCGGCAGACGGGCGCACCGGCGCCGCCT
>NZ_RIBZ01000325.1:0-34501 GCF_003721215.1 Streptomyces botrytidirepellens | reverse complement strand
GCCGCCCTGGGGGCGGCGGTGGCCGCGCCCGTGCTGCTCGGCATGGTCCACGGGCTGGGCGCCGCCCTCGGCGTCCCGGTCGCGCTGGAGGTGGCCTGGCCGTGGGTGGCGGCCGCGGCCGGCGGATGTCTGTTGCTCGGGGTGGCGGCGGCGGTGCTCCCGGCCCGGGCGGGCTTGCGCGGACGTGCGCTGGCGGGCCGCTGAACTCGCGCTTAGCGTGGGAAGGCAGCGAATTCTACGGACGGTAGCGAATTCTGCGGACGGTTCGGTGCGGCGTCGCGCGGAACCCCGGCGCGGGAGGTCCGGATGGGGTCCGTATCCTTCCTGCTCGTCGTAGTGATCATCACGGCGCTGGCCTTCGACTTCACCAACGGCTTCCACGACACCGCCAACTCCATGGCCACCTCCATCGCCACCGGGGCGCTGTCCCCGCGGGTCGCCGTCACCGTCGCCGGAGTGCTGAACCTGGCCGGGGCGTTCCTGTCCACCGAAGTGGCCAAGACGATCTCCAACGGCATCGTGGACGACGGCCGGGTCTCCCTGGCGATGATCTTCGCGGGGCTGGTCGGGGCGATCCTGTGGAATCTCATCACCTGGCTCGCCGGGCTGCCCTCCAGCTCGTCGCACGCCCTCATCGGCGGGCTGATCGGGGCGGTGTGGGTGGGGGCCGGGGGATCCGCGGTGCGGTTCGCCGAGATCTTCGAGAAGGTCGTGATTCCGGCGGTCGCCTCCCCGCTGGTGGCCTGCGTGGTGGCCACGCTGGCCACGTATCTGGCGTACGTGATCACCCGCCGCGTGGCGGGCGGGGCGGTCCGCAAGGGGTTCCGCGCGGGCCAGGTCGGCTCGGCCTCCCTGGTGGCGCTGGCCCACGGCACCAATGACGCGCAGAAGACGATGGGCGTCATCACCCTGTCCCTCATCTCCGCCGGGGTGCTCGGCCATGGCACCGGGCCGCCGTGGTGGGTGGTGCTGAGCGCGGGGCTGGCGATCTCCGTGGGGACGTACGCCGGGGGGTGGCGGATCATCCGGACCATGGGCCGCGGGCTGACCGACATCCAGACCCCGCAGGGGTTCGCGGCCGAGACCAGCGCCACCGCGGTCATCCTGGCCTCGTCCCACATGGGCTTCGCGCTGTCCACCACCCAGGTCTGCACGGGCAGCATCCTGGGCGCCGGGCTCGGCCGCAAGCTGGCCCAGGTGCGCTGGGGGATCGCCGGGCGCATCGCGGTGTCCTGGCTGCTCACCCTGCCCGCGGCGGCGGCTGTGGGAGGCGTCGCGGCCTGGGTCGCCGACCGGGGCGACACGGGCGTGGCCCTGGTGGCGAGCATCGCCGTGGTGGCGGCCGCGGGCTTCTACGCGCTGTCCCGGCGCCGCCCGGTGAACTCGGGCAACGTCAACAAGCTGCCCGCCGCCGAGCGCCCGGAGCACCCCGTGCGCCCGGCGGCGTGACCACGGCCCCGGACCGCGGACGGAGGGGGCGGAGCGGGCGGATCGGGCGGAGGAGGCGGACGCGATGGACATCGAGTGGGGCACCCTCGGAGGGGTCTTCGGAGTCAGCCTGGGGACCACCGTCGTGGTGGTCGTGATGTTCTCGCTCGGCATCGCCGCCTGGGCCCGTGCCGCGGGCGAGCCGCACCGGGGACGGGCCCTGCCGGGGCGGGGCCGGGAGAAGTGGGCCGTGGCCGTCGCGGCGGTGTGCTTCGCCGCCTGCCTGGCGGTCGCCGGGTACGGCATCGACCTGATCATCCCGGGATGACGGTTCCCCCGCCGCCCTGGGACCATGGGACTTTGCAGGAGCACCGTCGGGACCAGGGCGGTGCGCGTCCCCCGGGGAGAACACCACGATGTCAGCCGGAGCCGAAGCCCCCATATCCGATGCGGCCCGCCCCGATCTGCGGTCCGACTGCGGCAGCTGTTTCGGGCTGTGCTGCGTAGCCCTGCCCTTCGCGGCCTCGGCCGACTTCGCCGTCGACAAGCCCGCCGGACGGGCCTGTCACAACCTGGAGGCCGACTTCCGCTGCGGTATCCACTCCCGGCTGCGCGAGAAGGGCTTCGCGGGCTGCACCGTCTTCGACTGCTTCGGTGCCGGGCAGAAGGTCTCCCAAGCCACCTTCGGGGGCCGCGACTGGCGGGCGCACCCACGGACCGCGTCGAGCATGTTCGCCGTCTTCCCCGTGATGCGGCAGCTCCATGAACTCCTCTGGTACCTCACCGAGGCCCTCGCCCTCCCCGCGGCCCGCCCCGTCCACGACGAGCTGCGCGAGGCGCTCCGTACCACCGAGGGGCTGACCCGGGGCAGTGCCGACGAACTCCTCGCGCTGGACGTGGCCGCCCACCGGGACGGCGTCAACGCGCTGCTGCTGCGCACGAGCGAACTGGCGCGGGCCGGGGTCCGGCCCAGGGGCCGGGGCAAGAAGAAGAACCACAGGGGAGCCGATCTCATCGGGGCCCGCCTCCGGGGCGCCGATCTGCGCGGCGCCAGCCTCCGCGGGGCCTGCCTCATCGCGGCCGACCTCACCGGCGCCGACCTGAGCGGAGCCGATCTGATCGGGGCCGACCTCCGCGACGCCTCCCTCGGCGGTGCCGATCTGACCGGTGCCCTCTTCCTCACCCAGGCCCAGCTGAACGCCGCCCGGGGCGACGCCGCCACCCGGCTGCCGTCCGCCCTCGCCCGCCCCGCGCACTGGTGAACCCGCACGTCCCCGGTCGCGGTGTGAAACGCTGGCTGCCATGTCCGAACCCGCCGACGCGCCCGTGATCCTCTGCGATGAGCCCGGATCGTTCGCCCGGAGTGTGCTGGCCGAGCGGCATCCGGCGCTCATCGAGAAGGTACGGGACGCCTTCCCGTACGACCCCGAACAGCACCGCGCGCTCGACGCCCTGCGCCACGACCACGCCGAGGGCGTCGTCACCCCGCTCGACCCGGGCGCGCACGACCACGACCGATGGCAGAGCTGGGGGCGGGAGTACTTCGGCCGCTCGTGGTTCGAGGCGCCCTTCCTCTGGATCGAGAGCTACTTCTACCGCCGCCTCCTGGGCGCCGTCGGCTACTTCGCCCCCGGCCCCTGGCAGGGCATCGACCCGTTCCGGCCCTTCAAACAGGCCGAGTTGGACACCCCCGAGGCCGCCCGGGAACTGACCGCTCTCGACCACCTCCTGGACCGGCCCGCCGACGAGGCCGCGGACGCGCTGCTGCACGGCTCGCTCTGGGGCAACCGCGCGGACCTCGGCTTCCGCATCTCCTCCGGCGGCGCCGCCTCGTCGGACGCGGCGCCGCTGGTGGCCGACGACTCGGACGTCCTGTGGCGGCTGCTGCCCGCCGGGGCACCGGCCACGCTGTGCCTGGTCGCCGACAACGCGGGCCGCGAGCTCCTCCCCGACCTCGTCCTCGTCGACCATCTGCTCCGCCACCGGCGCGCCGAGCGGGTCGTCCTTCAGGTGAAGCCGTATCCGTACTACGTGTCCGACGCCACCACCTCCGACGTCGTCGACTGTCTGCGCCATCTGGCGCGCGCCGAGGGCGCCGCGGGCGAGGCCGGGACGCGGCTGTGGGCGGCGATGGCCGACGGGCGGCTCACCGTCCGGGCGCACGACTTCTTCTGCGCGCCGCTGCCGTACGCCGAGATGCCGGACGATCTGCGGCGGGAGTTCGCGGACGCCACCCTCACCGTGCTGAAGGGCGACCTGAACTACCGCCGCCTCGTCGGCGACCGGCTCTGGTCCCCGACCACCCCCTTCGCCGACCCCACCGCGTACTTCCCGGGGCCGGTGGCCGCGCTGCGCACCCTGAAGTCGGACGTCATCACCGGCCTCGACGCGGACACCGAGGCCGCGTTGGACGCGGAGGAGCGCCACTGGCGCACCAGTGGCACCCATGCGCTGATCCAGGTGCGGCGCTGACGTTCCCTTGGGTGCTCAGCTGCGGCCGGAGCCCCGGTACAGCTCCAGCTCGCCGTCGGGTTCCACGGCGAGCACGGTCGCGTGGCCGTCCAGATCGGCGGCCGCGGGCGGGTCGATCCACAGCACCCCCGGCACGTCGTGGAGGCCGCCGATGACCCGGTGGCCCAGCCGGGCGCCGGTGCCGAGCACCACAGGGCGACGCCGTCGTGGTGGCGGCTGGTGAGCACCGCGTAGCGGGCCCCGGCGCGGGCGAACAGCCCTGCCCACGCGGCGGGGTCGTAAGACGAGGCGGTGAACCGGTCGAGCTGCGCCATGTACTGGTCGTGCGGGACGTCGTCCTCGAAGAACGACCACGACTCCTGCACGCCGTCGACGGCGTAGATGCCCCCGTGGACGAAGATCCCGAACTTGGCGTCGGGGAACCAGGGTTGCATGGCCACGTCGCTCAGCTCCTGGTGAACCGGAGGGTGAGGATCTGGAAGGGCCGCAAGGACACGGTGACGCCGCCGTCCTCGTGTACGGTGACCGGCTGGGCGTCGGCCAGCGGCCGTTCCAGGAGGTCCACGACCGTGGCACCGGTGTGCGCGAACCCCGGGCGGAGGGTGGTGCGGGTGCGGCCGCCGAGCGATTCGTAGAGCCGCACCACGACGTCGCCGGAGCGGTCGTCGGCCGGTTTGACCGCCTCGATGGCGGCGGCCGGGCCGTCCGTGGTGATCAGCGGGGCGGGGGCGGTCCGGGCGGCGGCCACCCGCAGGGGGAGGTTGAGCGCGTACCCCTCGGCGATCGCGTCCTGCACGGTGGCACCGGGGAGCAGGGCGTACGTGAAGCGGTGCCTGCCCTGGTCCGCCTCGGGGTCGGGGATGCGCGGGGCGCGCACCAGGCTGAGCCGTACCGTGGTCGTCGTGCCGCCGTCCTCGCGGGTGGTGCGGGACACGTCGTGCCCGTACGTCGCGTCGCCCAGGACCGCGACCCCGTAGCCGGGCTCGCCCACGTGCACCCACCGGTGGCCGTACACCTCGAACCGGGCCGCCTCCCAGCTGGTGTTGGTGTGCGTCGGGCGGTGGACGTGGCCGAACTGGATCTCGGCGGTGGAGCGGTCGGCGTGGATGTCGAAGGGGAAGGCCGCCTTGAGGAGCTTCTCGGACTCGTGCCAGTCGATGTCGGTGTCGATGTCGATACGGCGGCTGCCCGCCCGGACCGTGAGGGTCTGGACGATCCGCGAGCCCTTGCCGAAGGCGCGCTCGACGCGCAGCGCGCCGAGCAGTGGGCCCTTCTCGGCGACGGTGACCGTCTCGGCGTCGAGGAGGTCGGTGTAGCGCTGCTGGTAGTGCTTGTCGACGTCCCAGGCGTCCCAGCAGTTGGGGAGGTCGGTGTGCAGCCGGAGCAGATTGCCGGGGGTGCCCGGGGCGAAGACCTCGCGGTCGGCGGTGAGATCGCGCAGGGAGGCGAGCGTGCCGTTCTCGGCCAGTTCGAGGCGGATGAGGCCGTTGTCGAGCACCCGGTCGCCGACGACGACATGCCCCGGATCCGAGCCCGTGGCGAGCGGGGCGCTGCCGGACGCGGGGACCTCGGTGGGGACCGCGACCCGGCCGTCGGAGAGCGGCTGCCCGTCGGCGGTGCCCGCGGGCACGGCGATGACCTCGGCGCGGGGCCGCGGACTGGTGTTGTACACATGCGGGCGGGCATCGCCTCCGCTTGGGTCCGTACCCAGCGCCTTCAGGGCCGAGGAGATGATCTCCGTCAGCTCCGCCGCCACCCTCGCGTACTCCGCCTCCGCCTCCCGGTGCACCCAGGCGATGGACGAGCCCGGCAGGATGTCGTGGAACTGGTGCAGCAGCACCGTCTTCCACAGCCGGTCGAGCCGCTCGTACGGATACCCGTAACCGGGCGCCCGCAGCGCGGCCGCCGTCGCCCACAGCTCCGCCTCGCGCAGCAGATGCTCGCTGCGCCGGTTGCCCTGCTTGGTGCGCGCCTGGGAGGTGTACGTGGCGCGGTGCAGCTCCAGATACAGCTCCCCGGACCACACGGGAGCGTCCGGGTACTCGGCGCGCGCGGCGGCGAAGAAGTCGTCCGGGTGCTCGATGACGACCTTCGCCGAGCCCTCCAGATCGGCCAGCCGACGCGCCCGCTCCAGCATCTCGCGGGTGGGGCCGCCGCCCCCGTCGCCGTGCCCGAACGGTGCCAGCGAGCGCGTACCGCGCCCCTTGTCGGCGTAGTTGCGGACCGTGTGCGCCATCTCCTGGCCGGAGAACTCGGCGTTGTAGGTGTCCACCGGCGGGAAGTGGGTGAAGATCCGGGAGCCGTCGAGCCCCTCCCACCAGAAGGTGTGGTGGGGGAGCTTGTTGGTCTGGTTCCAGGAGAGCTTCTGGGTCAGGAACCACTCGTTTCCGGCGAGCCGCGCCAGCTGCGGGAAGCACGCGTTGTAGCCGAAGGAGTCCGGCAGCCACACGCCCTTGGTCTCGATGCCGAACTCGTCCAGGAAGAAGCGCTTGCCGTGCACGAGCTGGCGGGCCATGGCCTCGCCGCCGGGCAGGTTGCCGTCCGCCTCCACCCACATGCCGCCGACCGGCGCCCACTGCCCGGCCCGTACCGCCTCCTGGATCCGCTCCCAGACCTGCGGATATCCCTCCTTCACCCAGGCGTACTGCTGCGCCTGCGAGCAGGCGAAGATGAACTCGGGGTACTCGGCGGCCAGCGCCGTGACGTTGGAGAAGGTGCGCGAGGTCTTGCGCTTGGTCTCGCGGATCGGCCACAGCCACGCGGAGTCGATGTGGGCGTGGCCGACGGCCGACACGGTGTGGGCGGAGGCGTGCGCGGGGCGCTCCAGGACACCGCGCAGCGCGTCGCGCACGGCGGAGGCGGTGCCGGACACGTCCTCCAGGTCCAGCCGCCCCAGCGCCCGGTCGATGGCGTGCGCGATCTCGTGGCGGCGCGGCTGGTGTTCGTCCAGCTCCAGCATCAGTTCGCGGAGCACCGCGAGGTCCAGGGCGAGGTGCCAGACGTTCTCGTCCAGCACCGCGAGGTCGGCGCGGGCGAAGGTGTACAGCGGGGCGCGGCCCGCGGTGCGCTTGTCGCCCAGCGGGGTCGGGGCGGCGAAGTCGTCCGCCAGGATGTCGGGGTTGGAGGCGGTCTCGATGAGGTACGCGATCTGCTCGCCGCCCTCGGCCGGATGGGCCACGGCCACGTACTGGTTCTGCGGATTGACGGCCTTCAGCGGGCTGCCGTCCAGGGTGTGGACCAGCGCCTCGGCCTGGTTGCCCGGCCAGTCGCCGACGAAGCCCAGATCGAAGACGGCCTCCACCCGCCGCCCCGCCCACGCGGCCGGCACCTCGCCCCGGGCCCGGAACCAGGTGGTGCCCCACGGCGGCCCCCAGGGCGTGCCGATGGCGAACGGCTCGTACGGGGCGGCCGCGGCCTCCGCGAACGGCACCGGCTCGTCCGGCACCTGCCACGCCTCGAGGGTGAGGGGCACGGAGGCGGCGTGGACCGCCGGCTGGATGCGCTGCGTCAGGACGCGCTCGACGCGCTCCTCGATACGGCGGCGTTCGTCGTGCATGACGGCGGTTCCTACTTCCGGTTCAGATACGCGAGGCCGGGGTGGCCGCCGGCGTAGCCGTCGACGAGACGGCGGGCGACGGTCACCGAGTCCACGAGCGGATGGAGCGCGAACGCCTTGGCCGCGGTGGTGCGCGAGCCGCTCTCGGCGGCGGCCATGACCTCGCGTTCGACGGCCTTGACGGCACACACCAGCCCGGTGGCGTGGTGGGGGAGGGGCGCGACGGACACGGGGCGGGCGCCGTTGGCATCAACAAGGCAGGGCACCTCGATGACCGCGTCCGTGTCCAGGACGCCCAGGGTGGCGCCGTTGCGCACGTTGAGGATCAGCGTGGCGCGCTCGTCGCGGGCGATGGCGCGCATCAGGGCGAGCGCCACCTGCTCGTAGCCGCCGGACTCCCGGTCGTGGGTGTCGCGCTCACCGGCGCCCGCCGCCTCCCGGTTCTCGGCCATGTAGGTGGCCTCGCGCTCGGCGCGGGTGTGGTCCCAGGTGGCCAGCGGCGGGGCGGCGGGGTCGCGCATCGCCTCGTAGAACACCGCCTGCTGGTCGCGGAGGAACGCCCCGCGGGTCTGCTTGGCCTCCTGGTGGGCGCGTACCGCCTCGCGGTTGAAGTAGTAGTAGTGCAGGTATTCGTTGGGGATCGCGCCGAGCGCGCGCAGCCACTCGCCGCCGAACAGCCTGCCCTCCTCGAACGCGTCGAGGGCCGTGTCGTCGGCCAGCAGCCGCGGCAGCTCGTCGCGCCCGTCGATCCGCAGGGCCCGCAGCCAGCCGAGGTGGTTCAGCCCGACGTAGTCGATCCATACCCGGTCCGGATCGGCGCCGAGGACGCGGGCGACGCGCCGTCCCAGCCCCACCGGGGTGTCACAGATGCCCATGACCCGGTCGCCGAGGTGGCGGGACATGGCCTCGGTGACGAGCCCCGCCGGGTTGGTGAAGTTGATGACCCAGGCGTCGGGTGCGAGCCGGGCGATACGCCGCGCGATCTCCGTGGCGACGGGCACGGTGCGCAGCCCGTACGCGATGCCCCCGGCGCCGACCGTCTCCTGACCGAGGACGCCCTCGCCCAGGGCGATCCGCTCATCGGTGGCCCGGCCCTCGAGACCGCCGACGCGGATCGCGGAGAAGACGAAGGCGGCGCCGCGCAGCGCCTCGTCCAGCTCGGTGGTGACGGTCACGGTGGGGGCGTCCGGTATGCCGTCGGCCTGCTCGCCGAGCACCCGGGCGACGGCCGCGAGCCGGGCGGGATCCAGGTCGTGCAGGGTGACCTCGGTGACGCGGCCCTCCGCGTGATCGCCCAGCAGCGCCCCGTACACCAGCGGCACCCGGAACCCGCCGCCGCCGAGGATCGTGAGTTTCATATCCGCACCACTTCCACTCCGGCCTCCTCGAACGCGGCGCAGGCCGGCAGGGTCGAGGGGGCATTGGTCACCACGACGTCGAGGTCGCCGGGGTCGCACACCTTGGCCACCCCGGTGCCCGGGAACTTGGCCGCGTCGGCGAGGAGCACCACCCGGTCACAGGCCGCGATCATGGCCCGCTTGACCGGGACCTCGACGACCGTGGTGTCCATGACCTGACCGCCGGGGCGGACGCCGCTGGTGCCCAGGAAGAGCCAGTCGGCGTGCAGCTGGCGCAGGTTGTCCTCGGTGAGGAAGCCGACCAGCGAGCGGTACTCGCGCCGGAGCACCCCGCCGAGCAGCACCAGTTCGATGGCGGTGTCGTCGGCCAGCTCCTCGTAGACCACCAGATTGCTGGTGATCACGGTCAGTCTGCGGCCGTGCAGCTGCCGGGCGAGGCGATGGGCGGTGGTGCCGATGTCCAGCAGCAGGGTCTGCCCGTCCTCGACCAGCTCGGCGGCCCGGACCGCTATGGCGTCCTTGTCCGCCACCCGCACCTCGGCGACCTCGGCGAAGGGCTGATCGCCGCCCTCCACGACCGCGCCGCCGTGCACCCGGGTGAGCAGCCCCTCCTCCTCCAGTTTCAGCAGATCGCGGCGGATCGTCGCGGCGCTCACGTTCAGCTGGGCGGAGAGGTCCGCCACAGCGGCCGGTCCACCGGAACGCAGCGCTCGCAAGATCATCTGATGTCGTCGCTCAGCCAGCACGCCGTGCACAGTACTCGTCATTCTCAATCATTTCTATGCTTGCTTCTGCTCAACTATTGCTCTTTCTGATTGGGTAGCGCACGATTCCGTGCCATACCTTGCACATATTTGAAGGACGGTGGGAGCGGTGCACCTCTCCCGGAGAGGGCTGCTGCGCGCGGGGCTGGCCACCACGGCGGCCGCGACGCTCGGCGGCACCACAGCGAGCTGCTCGGTACCGAGCGGTTCCACGGGCCGCGACATGACCCTCTGGTACTGGACCGCTTCCCCGACCGCACCCCGAAACCCGCCCTGTACGAACACCGCGAACTCGCCGCGCCCGTGCGGCTGTCACGCGAGCCGGACGGCTCGGTGCACCTGACCAACGCGCAGCACTTCCGCGACCTGTCCTGGCTGACCGCCGAGTGGCTGCTGTCCCTGGAGGACGCGGGCACCCGCACCGCCCCGGCGGCACTGCCCGCCGCGCTCCCGCCCGGGGCGTCGGCGCGCCTCACCCCGCCACCCGAGCTGGTGGACCGGTTGCCCGCGGACGGCGGCGAGGCATGGCTCACGCTGCGGGTCACCACCCGGGGCGACGAGCCCTGGGCGCCGCGCGGCACCGAGGTGTGCACCCCGCAGATCCGGCTCCGCGAGCGGTCCGCGCCCGCGCCCGTGACCGCGTCCGGCACGGTTGTTCCCCTCGACGCTGACGGCCTGTTGCGCCATCCGCTGCTGACGTCCCCGCCCGTGCTCAGCCTGTGGCGCGCGCCCACCGACAACGATCTGCTGGGCGGCGCCGCCGACCACTGGCGCGCTCTGGGCCTCGACCGGCTGGAACGGAAACCCCGCTCGGTCGACCGCGACGGCGGCCGGACCCTGGTGCGCAGCGCGTATCCCACCGCCGCGGGCACCGTCGAACACCTCCAGGTCTTCACCCCGCTGCCCGACGGCGGCCTGCTGGTGGAGGAGACGGCCGACCTCCCCGAGGGGCTGACCGACGCCGCGCGCGTGGGCACGGTCTTCGAAACGGTGTGCGGCCTCGACCACATGGAGTGGTACGGCCAGGGCCCCTGGGAGACGTACCCGGACCGGTGCGCGGGCGGGCCGGTCGGACACCACGGCGTCCGGGTGGACCGGCTCTTCACCCCGTACCTCCGGCCGCAGGAGAGCGGGGGACGGCACGGGGTGCGCCGCTTCTCGCTGCTGTCGGCGGACGCGGGCGGCGGGCTGACGGTACGGCTGGACGCGCCGCGGCAGGTGTCGGTCACCCGCCACCGTGCGGCCGACCTGGCCGCCGCCACCCACCACGACGAACTGGAGCCCCGACCGCGGTGCGTGGTGCACCTCGACGCAGCGCACCGCGGTCTGGGCACGGCGTCCTGCGGTCCGGACACCCTGCCCCGCTACCGGCTGGGGGGCGGGGACGTACCGCTGGTCATGGAGCCTCCACCGGCGGTGACCCGGTCGGGCCCGCTCGCCAGGTCCTGTCAGGTCTCGTCAGGACTTGACGCTTCCGGCCGTGAGCCCGCCCACGATGAACCGCTGGAGCATCGCGAAGACGCACACCACCGGCACGCTGACGATCGTGGCGGCCGCCATCAGCGGCCCCCACGCGGTGCCGGTCTGGCCGACGAACGTGTTGAGCAGCACGGTCACCGGCTGGACCTCGGGGTCGCTGTTCACCGTGATGCCGAACACGAACTCGCCCCAGCCGAGCAGGAAGGAGAAGGCGCCGACCGCGATCAGCCCCGGCCGCATCACCGGCAGCACGATCCGCCACAGCACCCCCGGGAGGCCGCAGCCGTCCACCAGCGCCGCCTCTTCGATCTCGGCGGGCATGGCGCGCACCAGCGGACGCAGCACGATCACCGCGAAGGGCAGGGTGAGGGTGGTGTCCGCGATCACCAGGCCCAGCAGGGTGTTGTTCAGCCCGGCGTCGCGGAGCACGATGAACAGCGGGGCGGCCAGCACGATGCTCGGCAGCAGCTGCGCCACCAGCAGCGACAGCACCATCGCCGCCGAGCCGCGCATCCGGATGCGCGCCACGGCGTAGGTGAGCGGCACCGCGAGCACCAGGGTCAGTGCCACCACGCCCAGCGAGATGGCGACGCTGTTGAGCAGTGCCTGCCCGAGCATCGGCTTGTCCAGCGCCCGTGCGTAGCTCTCGCCGCTCGGCGGGGTGGGAAACCACTGCGGCGGCGAGCTGAGCACCTCGTCGGGACGCTTCAGCGAGGTGGCGATCATCCAGTACAGCGGCAGCAGGAAGAAGGCGGTGATGACGCCCGCGACCAGGGTGAGCAGCCAGGGGCGGCGGGGGCGGGTCATGCGGCGGCTCCTTCCTTGCGCAGCCTGCGTACGTACAACACGGCCACCACCAGCGGTACGAGCAGCAGCAGGGTGCCCGCCGCCGCGCCCCGGCCGAGCTGGAAGAGCTTGAACGCCGACTGGTAGACGTACAGGGGGAGGACGGTCGTGGAGTCGACGGGGCCGCCGCCGGTCAGCACGAAGACCAGGTCGAAGACCTTGAAGGTGTACACCAGCCCGAGCAGCAGCACCGCCGCGGCCACCGGCCGCATCAGCGGCAGGGTCACGTGGCGCAGCCGCTGCCAGGGACCGGCGCCGTCGATGGCCGCCGCCTCGTAGAGGGTGGGGTCGATGGACTGGAGCCCGACCAGGAGCAGCAGCATGTTGAAGGGCACGCCCACCCACACATTGGCGGCGATGACACCGGGCAGCGCGGTGTCCGGATCGGTCAGCCAGTTGTGCGCCAGCGCGTCCAGCCCGACGGTGTGCAGCAGTTCGTTGTACGCGCCGGAGTCGGCGTCCAGCATCCAGCGGAACAGGGTGCCGCTGACGATGGGCGGCAGCAGCCATGCCACCAGCATCAGCCCCCGGAACAGCCCGGCCAGCGGGAACTGCCGTACGAACAGCAGCGCCAGCGCGAAGCCGATGGTGAACTGGAAGACCAGCGAACCGGCCGTGAACAGCAGGGAGATCCGGGCGGCGTGCCAGAAGGCGCCCTCGGAGACCACCGCGTCGTAGTTGTCGGCGCCGTTGAACGCCCAGTCGCCGGTGACCAGATCGCCGATCTCGACCTGATGGACCGAGGTCCAGAGGTTGTAGAGAAGCGGGAACAGCATGGTCGCGCCGAGGAACAGCAGCGCGGGCGCCGACATGCCGTATCCGGCCCGGGTGCGGCGCGTGGCGAGGGAGCCTCCACGGCGCCGCCCGCCGCCCGTCGCCGGGCCGCCGGTGAACACCACCGGCTCCCGGACCTTCACGTTGGTGCTCTGCGTGGTGGGGGTCGTCATCGCGGTCCCCGCTACTTCGACAGCAGGGGCGTGATGGCGTCCGCCGCCTTCTTCGCGGCGGCCCCGGGGGAGGAGCTGCTGGTCAGGGTGGCCTGTAACGCCTCGGCCATGGCCTTGGACATCTGCGGATAGTGCTCGCCGTACGACCGCGGCCGGGCGTTGCCGAACTCCCGCACGAACACCTTCAGGGTGGGATCGGTGGCCCAGTCGCCGCTGTCCGCCATGTCGCTGCGCGCGGGCAGCAGCCCCACCGACCCCAGATAGGCGGCCAGCGGCTTCTTCCGCTGGCTGTACTCGATGGCCCGCCACGCCTGGTCGGCCTTGCCGCTGGTCTTGAGGATCACCCAGTTCTCCCCGCCGAGGCAGCTCGCGGGCTCCTTGTCCACCGGGATGGGCACCACGCCCCACTTCACCTTGGACTGCTGCTTGAGGCCGGGCAGTTGCCACGGCCCGTTGATCTGCATGGCCGCGCGGCCGGAGGTGAATTGGTTGTTGACGTCCTGCTGGGTCCAGCCCACGCACTGCTTGGACAGCGCGCCCGCCTCCACCAGCTCCCCCAGATAGGAGAGCGCGGTGGCGCCGCCGGTGGCGAAGGTGTCCAGGTCGCCGCCCGCCGACCACAGGAAGGGCAGGAGCTGGAAGACCCCCTCCTCGGTCTTGATCGCGCTCATCGCCAGCCCGAAGGTGCTGCCCTTGGTGAGCTTGCGGGCCGCCGCCGACAGCTCGTCCCAGGTCTTCGGCGGCTTGACGCCCGCGCTCTCCAGCAGCTCGGTGTTGTAGTAGAGGGCCAGGCAGTTGGCGTTGTTGGGGACGGAGTAGGTCTTCCCGTCGACGACCCCGCTGCTCCACGGGCCCTTGTAGTACGCGTCGGCCTGCCCCCACTCCTTCACCCGGTCGGTGAGGTCGGTGAGCAGCCCCTGCGGGGCGAGGGAGTTCATCGAGGTGTTGTCGATGATCGCCAGGTCCGGCAGATCGCCGGAGGCGGCCCCCTTGATGATCGCGGGTTCCAACTCGGCGTAGGGAAAGGTCCGGCGGGTGATCTTCAGCCCGGGGACGCTCTTCTCGATGGCGGAGACCAGGGCCTTGATGCCCGGCTGACGGGCGTCCTCGACGAGGTAGTCCCACCAGACGAGGTTCTTGGACGACGACCCGCCGCCCCCGCCGCCGCAGGCGGTGAGGGGGCCGGCCAGCCCCGCGGCGAGCAGCCCGGAGCCCGATATCCGCAGGAAGGAGCGGCGGCCGAGGGGACTTCTCCCGGCGGTAGCCGGGGGCCTGTTGGCTCGGTTGGCCATGTGCGTCTCCGAGGGGTGAGTCGGTCAGTTGCGGTCCGGTGCCGGTCCCGTGCTGGCACGCGGGGTGAGCGGAGGGGTGAGCAGATGCTGCCGGGGCGCCGCGGCCGGGGCGTCCAGCCGCTCCAGCAGCAGGTCCACGGCGAGCCGTCCCATCAGGTCGGAGGGCACGTCGGCGCCCGTCATCATCGGTGTGACGGCCTCCGCCCAGCGGGCCGCCGCCACTCCGGTCACCGAGAAGTCGCCGGGTACGGAACGCCCCGCGAGGCCGAGCCCCCGGTACAGGCCCACCAGCGCAGCTTCGTTGAGCGTCACGACCGCGGTGGTGCGCGGGTCCCGGTCGAGGAGTCGTGCCACCACGGCCTGGCCCGAGTCGGCGTCGTCACCGCAGTGGTGGACCTCGCCGGTGAGCCCGAGTTCCGAGGTGGCCCGCAGAAAGCCGGTCCGCCCCCGGAGCGCGGGCACGTACCCGGCGTCGTACAGCTCCCGCGGCCGCCCCACCAGCGCGAGGTGGCGATGGCCGAGCCGCCCGAGATGGCGCACGCACGCGGCGGTCAGCTCCGCGAAGTCCAGATCGACCCAGGACAGCGTGGCCGTGTCCGCGGTGTGCCCCATGGACACGAACGGGAAGCCCGAGCGGACCAGCGGCTCCACCCGCGAGTCCGGCGCCCGGATCTCCATCAGCAGCGCGCCGTCGACCCGCCGTTCGCCGACCAGCCGCCGGAAGGAGTCGTCGCCTTCGCCGTCGCTGCGCGAGAGCAGGATGTCGTGGTCGTGCGCGGCCGCGGCGTCGACCACGCTGTTGATGAAGTCCAGTTGCATATCGGTGTAGCGGCGGCTGACGGTCGGAAAGACCAGCCCGAGGGTGCGGGTGCGGCCGTGGGCCAGCGCGCGGGCGCTGGCGTTCGGCTGGAAGCCCCGGTCCTCGATGACCTGTTGGATGCGCTGCCGGGTGCGGTCGGAGATCGGCCGCTTGCCGCTGAGCGCGTAACTGACCGTGCTGCGCGACACCCCGGCGAGACGGGCGATCTCGCCGATGTTGACGGGCGGGGGCTGCTGGTCGAACCGGTTCGACACCACTGACGCATACCTCTCGGGAGATCCGTGCGTTCGAAATATCGAAGGGCTGCCGGAGACCCGAACCGGCTTGCCTGAACGTAGGAGTGGCCCACAGTGCATGTCAACGGTCGGGAACGCAGAAGTTGAATGGCACCATCGATCTCGCACACCGCGCGCCCGGGCCGGTGGTGCCCCCGGAAATGAGGTTTCGCCATGTCATCCCCGCGTCAGCTCGCCGACCTGCCGTACGCGAGCCATCTGCGCCCGTTCGACGGCCACTTGACCGTGGACGGGGACTACGACACCGTCCACTTCGACGGCGGGGAGTTCGACCGGGCCGAAGCCGGGCAGGCCCGCTTCCTCGAATCCGCGTTCTCCGCCGTGAGCTTCACCGGGGGCCGCTACCGCGGGGCCCGCTTCAACGACGTCTGGCTCGACGGAGTGCGCTGGGTCGGCTCCGACCTGGCCGACGGCGACTGGCTGGACGGCGAGCTGATCGGCTGCGTACTCGCCGGACTGGAGATGTTCGGCACGGCGATGCACCGCGTGGCCTTCCACCGCTGCAAGTTCGAATCGGTCAATCTGCGCACCGCCGAGCTGCGCGAGGTCACCTTCGCGGACTGCCTGCTGCGCGACACCGACCTCGGCGGGGCGAAGCTGACGGACGTCGCCTTCCCGGGATCGACGCTGGAGGGGGTGCGGTGCGGCAACGCGCGCATGACCCGGGTCGATCTGCGGGACGCCACCCGGCTGGGCATCACCGAAGGCATCGACGCGCTGCGCGGGGCCGCCATCACGGGTAGCCAACTCCTCGAACTGGCACCGCAGTTCGCCCAGGCCCTCGGCGTCACGGTGCAGGAGAGCGGGACCGCGCTGACGCCCCGCACCGCCAAGCGGCGACGCCGGGGGGCGTGATGGAGGGCGTGACCGCGAAACCCGTTCCGTTATGGTCCAACCGTGACTTCACCATCTTCTGGTGCGGGCAGACCCTGTCCGAACTGGGCAACGCCTTCGCCCTGGTGGCCCTGCCGCTGCTGGTGCTGGACGCCACCGGGTCGGTCGCCCAGATGGGGCTGCTGACGGCGGTCGCGGGCGCCGCCTCGATCGTCACCGGGCTGTTCGCGGGCATCCTGGTCGACCGGCTGCCCCGGCGGCAGCTGATGATCGTGTGCGATGTGGTCCGGGTGGTGCTCGTCGCCCTCATCCCGGTCAGCTGGGCCATGGCCGGGCCGCAGGTCTGGCTGCTCTATGTGGTGATGGCCGTCGTCGCGGTCTTCGACATGGTCTTCAAGGTCACGTACGTCGCCGCCGTCCCCAATCTGGTGGACGCCGAGCGGATCATCGAGGCCAACGGGCGGCTGACCACGACGAACGCGATCGCCTTCATCGTCGGGCCGATGCTGGCGGGCGGGCTGTCCGGGCTGGTCGGGCCGACGGCGGCGATCGCGGTGAACGCGGCGAGCTTCGCCGCCTCGGCCCTCGCGCTCTCACTGATCAGGCTCCGGGAGGCGGCGCTGGGCGAGGCCGCGCCGCCCGCCGGGTGGCGGGGAGCGAAGCGGGAGTTCCTGGCCGGGTTCGTCTTCCTGTGGCGGTCGCCGGTGCTGCGCTGGCTCACCGTGCTGCTCACCGGCGTCTCGCTGCTCAGCCTGGGCATGACCGACGTCTTCATCTACCAGATACGGGAGGGGCTGGACGCGGGCGACCGCACGGTCGGCGTGGTGATGGGCGTGGCGGGCGCCGGAACGGTCTTGGCCGCCGTGCTCATCCCGGTGCTGCGGCGGGCCTGGGGGTTCGGGGTGTGCTGGCTGGGCTCGTACATGCTGTGCGGGCTGGCCCTGGGACTGCTGTCCCGGTCCACCACCGTGCTGGGGACGACGGTGACGGTGCTGTGCTACCAGTTCGGCATGGCGCTCGCGGGCATCTCCTCGATGTCCCTGCGCCAGGCGGTGACCCCCGACCATCTGCTCGGCCGGGTCACCTCCGCCTTCTGGACGCTGCACAACGCGCTCGCCCCGCTCGGCGCCGCCGGGCTCACCGCATTGGTGGCGAGGTTCGGGGTCCGCGCGCCGCTGCTCGGGTCCGCCGCCCTGTTCCTGCTCATCGTGGTGGTCGGGCTGTGCACCCCGATCCGGCAGCGCGCCCCCGGGGTGGCCGCCGGGTGACGGCCGCCCCGGGGCGGGCATCGCTCAGCGCCCCACCAGCCAGGGCTCGCGCGGCAGCGGACTTCCGGTCTCCAGCAGGGACTTGAGGTTGGACAGCACCGCCGCCCAGCCGCCGGCCGCTTCCTCGCGCTCGGCCTCGTCCGCCAGGTTCTCATGGGTCACGGTGAGCCGGACGATCTCCTCGTGCGGCTCGATCTCGAAGGTGACCCGGGACGGGCCTCCGGCGGGCTCCGCACCGGGGGCCGCCCAGGTGGTCACCAGACGCTTCGGCGGCACGCTCTCCACGACGGTGCCGACGACATCGGCGATGCCGCTGCCGTCCGTGCGCCGGTGCTCCCACGCCGAGCCGGGCCGCCAGTCGGACACATTGCTGTGGCCCCAGTACGCGGCCGTGAGGTCGGCGTCGGTCAGTGCGTGCCAGACCTTTTCCGGGGTGCTCTCGATGTAGATGACGTAGCTGTACGTCGGCCTCTCGGCCATGGCGTCCTCCGCTTGCCGTTTCACCGCGCCGAGCGCTCTCAGACGGGGGCGCTCGAACTTGTCGATCCACCGTTCCTGCACCTCATGGAGGGGAACGGGGTTGAGGTAGTGCAGTTTTTCCCGCCCCTGGCGCACGACGCTGACCAGGTTGGCGGCCTCCAGGACGGCCAGGTGCTGGGTCGCCGACTGCCGCGTCATCGCCAGGCGCTCGCACAGTTCTCCGAGCGTCTGACCGCCCCGCTCATGCAGGCGGTCCAGCAGATACCGCCGCGTCTGGTCGGCCAGCGCCTTGAAGACCTTGTCCATCTCCGAACTCACGCTTCACGTTATGCAGGTAAACGCCTGCATGTCAACGGTGGCGAAACCCGGCCGCGCGGTCCGCCGGACGGCTCAGCGCCTGCCGAGCGCGCCGCGGACGAACGCCGCCTGTCCCACGTGCTGCATGTCGTCCTCGATGACGCTGATCAGCCGCACCCCGAGGGTCACCGGCGGCGTCCACGCCTCGTCCACGATCCGGTCCAGATCGGCGTTGCGCAGCCCGCTTACGTAATCCACCGTCCGCTCGTACACGGCGTCGTGGTACCCGAGGAGCAGATCGGCCGACGCATGGACCTTGGCCACGTCCCGGCTGCGGTGGCCGTAGCCGGTGGCCGCCGGGGAGAACGGCAGCCCGAACCGCTCGTACCAGCCGTCGGTGGTCCAGGACTGTTCGGTACCGGCGGCGTCGGCGATGTGGTCGTCCTGGACGCGGGTCAGGTGCCACACCAGCCAGGCGAGGGAATTCGCGCCGCTGTCCAGGCGCACGGCCAGGTCGTCCGTGGTGAGCCCCTCGACCGTCTCGTGCACGGCGTCCCGCACCCGGCCGAAGGCGTCGGCCAGCAGATCCGCACTCTTCATGCCTGGCTCCCTCGCTCATCGTCCCCGTTCGTTCATGGTGGCATCCGCACACCTTTTATGCTCGGTGCGTGACATCAACAGGGAACCAGGCACTCGCCGACATACTCGACCGACAGGCCGCCCGGACCGAAGGGGAACAACTGCTCAACGCCATCGTGGACTTCGGGGTGTATGTGCCCGTGGACGCGAACGGCTCGGTGATGTTCGTCGGCATGGAGGGAAGCGGCCCGAGCCTGCCCGGATACACCAGCGAAGAGTGCTGCAAGGAGCGGCTTCCGCAGGCCGCCGGGGCGGTGCACTGCGATGCGGCGCGGCTGCTGGACATCGAGCGGCAGACCAAGGTGGCGACCCTGTCGGTGTTCTCCCCCGGGGGCTATGCCGGGGTTCCCATGGAGCTGCTGCACCAGATCCTCCAGCAGCGCGGCCAGCGGCTCCCCGAGGACCGCACGCTCACCCTCAGGTGGTCCACGCATCCGCGCGCGGTGGCCCTGCGCGACGCCCTGCGCGACCGGCTGCTGGACTTCCCCGGTGTCCACGCGGTGTGGATCGGGCAGGCCCGGTGGCACGAGACCGGGGTGGAGCAGCTGATGGTGCACATGGCCGTCGGCGCGGAGGCGCCCGAGGGCAGCGCGGACCGGCTGATGAAGTCGCTGCTCGCGCAGCTGCCCGCGTCCGGCGACGCGGACGACGCGGACCTGGCCATCGCCCTGCGGGTGCTGGATCCGGTGGCGGAGGCGGACGCGATCAGCCAGCTCGACACCATGGGGCTGGACACCGTACGCGTCGACCAGAGCACGCGACGCGTCGAGGTCATCTCCCAGGAGTACGACCAGGGGTAACAGGGGGCAGAGGACACCCGGGTGGTCACACCGGCGGGACGAGGGTGAAGTAGCGGTCGGCCATCGCCGGGTCGCCCCGCACCCCGTCCAGCCGGTCGGCGGGGATCCGCCGCCACAGGAAGAGCATCAGGTCCGAGGCGGTTCCGGTCAGTTCGAGGTCGCACGGCCCGGTGGTGTCCCCGTCGAGCAGGGAGAGCCGTACCTCATCGCCCTCGAAGGACACCGTCCAGACGCCCGGGCCGTCCGTCTGCCGCAGCCGGAACCGCTCGCCCGCGCCCGGGGGCGCCTCCTTCCAGACGCGCCGGGCCGGGGCCATGACCTCGAACGTCTGGGCGACGGCATCCGCCGCGAGGGCGGTCTCGACGGGCCCGGGCGCCCCGAGCGCACTCTCGGCGTCCCAGCGGTGCAGCGCCGCCTCGATGGTCTGCATCCGCCACCAGAACCCGGCGGTCTGCTCGCGCGACCAAGTCCACACCCGCTGCCCCGGATCGCCGTCGCGGACGTGCGCCGCCAGCGCCCGGGCCCCGTCGGCGAACCACTCGACGAGGCCCGGCGGCACCGGTCCGCGGTGCGGTCCGCCCTCCGGCGCAGGCCAGCCCGTGCGGTCCTCGGGGAGGGCGAAGAGCGCCATGTCCGTGACGTCCGGCGGCTCCGTCAGCCCGTCTTCGATGATCCGGGCGACGAAGCGGTGCACACCCCCCAGATGCAGCACCAGATCGGCCATCGACCAGCCGGGACACGACGGAACGAGCGGCGCCGTGCCCCCGTCGGCGGCCCGGCGGGCGGCGGCCTCGAACGCCAGGATCTCCCGGTGGAACGCGGTGGCGAAGTCCATGCGCTCACTGTGCCATTGGCGACCGGTCCCGGACACCGGTGGAAACGAGCCGTGCGGCGCGCCCGGCGCGCGGGTGGCGTCAGCCCCGCCCCGCCAGGAAGGGCAGCACCACGGCGGCCATCTCGTCCGGCACCTCCTCGGCGAGATCGTGCCCGGCGTCGAAGACATGACCGGTGACGTCGTGGGCCATGAGCCGCATCTGGGCCTCGTTCCGGTCGCCGATGAACGCCGAGCCGCCGAGCGCCAGCACCGGGATGTCCAGCTTCTTCCGCGCCGCCTGCCGGTTCTGTTCGGCGTNCACCGGGATGTCCAGCTTCTTCCGCGCCGCCTGCCGGTTCTGTTCGGCGTCCACGAGCATGGCGCGGTAGATGGAGAGCATCGCGCGGATGCCGCCGGGCAGGGAGTAGCAGCGCACGTATTCCTCGATCGCGTCGGGGGTGGCGGTGTCGGGGTGGCTGCGCTCGTTCTTGATCATGTAGGTGATGAGTTCGCGTTCGTGTCCGGCGATCAGCATCTCGGGCACGTCCGGCTGGAAGTAGAAGCCCAGATGCCACAGGTGCATATCCCCGGAGACGTTCTCCTCGGTGAGCGCGGTGTGCTCCTCGAAGCCGAATCCCGGGAACAGCGCCTCGGCGAACACCAGGGCGTTGACGTGATCACGGTGCCGGGCGGCCAGCTGGTAGCCGATCACCGCTCCCCAGTCCTCGCCCAGCACGCTGTAGGACTCGTGCCCCAGGTGTGCCATGAGCGCGGCGATGTCGTCGGCCATCGTCGCGGAGTCGTAGCCGCCCGCGGGGCGGGCGGAGTCGCCGAGGCCCCGCAGATCGGGGACGACGACGGTGTGCTGCGGCGTCAGCTTCGGGACGAGGTGGCGCCAGTGGTAGCCCGTCTTGGGCACACCGTGCAGCAGCACCACCGCCGGACCGGACCCGCCCGTCCGATGGTGCAGGCTCGTCCCGTTGACGGTGGCGCGGTTGGTGCGGACGGAGTCTCCGTGATGGTCGAAAATCATCGCTGAACACCCTCTCTGGCCAGAAGTGGCCGATCGCTCAGGGCGACAGTCCACCGCGGCACCAGGGCGTCATCCACGGCCATATCTCATGACCGGCCCGTCGATATCTCCTCGATATCATCGCCCCGTGGAAGCACGACATCTGCGGTACGCCCTGGCCCTCGCCGACCACCGCCACTTCGGGCGGGCAGCCGCCTCCCTCGGGATCGCCCAGCCCCCGCTGTCCCAGCAGATCGCCGCGCTGGAGCGGGAGTTGGGCGCGAGGCTGTTCGACCGCACGGCGCGCGGGGTGTTCCCGACCGCCGCGGGCGAGGCGTTTCTCGCCAGGGCGCGCCGGGCGCTGGCCGAGATGTCGGCCGCCGTGTCCGACACGGGCCGGGCCGCCCGGGGCGAGACCGGCAGGCTACGGCTCGGCTTCATCGGCTCGGCGCTGCTGGAACTGCTGCCGTCGCTGCTCGGCCGGTTCATCCGCGAACGCCCCGACGTGCGCCTGGGGCTGCACGAGATGTCGACCTGCCAGTCGGCGACCGCCCTGCTCGACGGGGAGCTGGACATCGCAATCGGGCGTGGCGCGCCCCGGGGCGCCGGTGCCGAGGACCTGGTGTCGGTCACGGTCGGCCGGGACCATCTGGTCGCGGTCGTCGGGGCCGCCCATCCGCTCGCCGGGCAGCCGAAGGTGAGCGTCGAGCAGCTCAGGGGGCAGCATCTGATCGTGGCGCCCGAGGACGAGGAACCGGTGGTCGCCGGCTGGCTCGACGCGCTGCTGGGCGACGGGGCCGGGGCGGCGGCCGTGCCGGGCGGCGGGGTCACCGACGCCCGCGATGTGCACACCATCATCGGGCTGGCCTCGTGCGGGGTCGGGGTGGGGCTCGGCCCGGCCTGTCTGCGGGTGGCGGCGCGGCCGGGCACCTGGGTGTGCGACGTTCGTCCGCGCGTGGAACTGCCGGATCTGGTGATGTCCTTCCGCGCCCAGGACCGCTCTCCCGTCCTGGCGGCCTTCCTGGACACGGCCCGGGAGCTCTGCCCCGGGGTGGACGAGCGACTGGAGCGCCTCGGCCGCCATTGACGGTCGAGGCGCCCCGGTCACGATGAGCGCGGTGTCGCGGACCTCAGTCGCGCAGCGTCAGCCAGTCCACCGCGGCCACCTTCCGCGCACCCGTCGCGACGAGGTACACGTCATGCGTGCCCGTCACCGCGCGCGCCAGCCGCACCGACCGCTCCTGCCACTGGTCCGCGCCGCCCGTGTCCCGCACCGGCAGCGTCGCCACCACACGGCCCTTGGGATCGTCCAGCCGCAGTTGCAGCGCACAGCCGCTGCCGCAGCCCGCCGACGCCATCCGCACCGTCAGCCGGTCGGGGGAGTCCGCCCCGAACGACACCTGGCGGAAGCCGACCAGGCCCCCGGAGCCCAGCACGCCGGTGGCCGCGTCGCCACGCTCGCCACCGCGCACCACCTGGGCCCGCTCGGCCTGCAACGTACCGGCCGCGTCCGGCCCGTCCGCGTACAGCCGGACCTCGTTCACCGCCCACGGGACGTCACCGGCCGCGGTCAGCTCGATCCGCACGTACCGCGCCGTGCGCTGCCCGAAGACCGCGTCCTGGGTGAAGGAGCGGCCCGCGACACGGGCTACGGGGGCTCCCCAGTCCCGACCGTCACGGCTGACGGACACCGTGAAGCCGTAGGGGTGACCCGTGGCGTCCAGCCCGGCGTCGACCGCCAGCCGGGAGAAGGTCTTCGCCGCGCCCAGGTCGAGGGTCAGCGACTGCCCGGCGGCCTGGTTGGTGTCCGCCTTCCACTGGGTGGTCTGCACCCCGTCGACGGCGGCCGAGGCGTCACCGCCCCCGGAGAACGTGGCCTTCCACCCGTCGTTGCGCACCCGCGACTCGCACCCGGCCAGGTTGCACCCGGTCGACCAGATCGGCGCCCCGTACTCGTACGCGCCCTGGTCGGGCCCGTCGCCCCGCACCCCGGTGGTCACCCCGTCGACCGTCTCACCCGCGTCGATGGCGGGGGACCCGGCCCGCGGCCACAGTTCGCCGTTACGGGCGTCGGTGTAGCGGGGATCGGCCGGTGGCAGCAGGTTGTTGCGCACCACGGGGGCCGGATCGCCCGGTCCGGATATCTCCATCGGGGCGAGCGCCACGTCGTTGCTGACGTACGTACCGGTGGCGTCCGTCGCGCCGCTCAGCCGCACGGCGGTGGAAACCCCCGCCCCGTACGTCGAGTTGTGGTCGCGGTTGCCGAGGCTGACCCCGCTGTGGCCGTTGAAGAAGGTGCCGCGGGTGCCGGTGTTGTACGCCACGTTGTGGTGCAGCAGGAACTGGCTGGAGGAGTTGTCGATGTAGTAGCCCACCTGGCCGTCCGCGTCATGGACGGTGTTGTGGTCGACGCTCGTCCCCGTCGCGTCCAGGTTGCAGCAGACGTAGAAGGGGCTGCCGTCGCGGGAGGTGCGCATCGCCTCGGACAGGTCGTTGTAGGCGATGCGGTTGTCCTTGAAGGGCACCCCGTTGAGCTGCCAGGCGGTGTCGATGCTCGCCCGGCCGGTGCGCCGGACGGTGTTGTGGGTGACGGTGTGCCCGCTGCCGTTGATCTCGATGCCGGGGGTGTAGCTGCCCATCCACCCCACGTCGTGGATGTAGTTGTTGGTGATGGTGTTGCCACTGCCGCGCAGGAGCACACCGGTCCCCGCGGACAAGCCGATGTCGCTGTCCCGCAGCGTGTTGCCGGTGCCGAGGATCTGGACTCCGGAGTCGAGCACCCGGGAGGCGACGATGTGGCCCTCGCCCGGCGGGATGGCCAGCTCGTCGTCCCGTGGCATGGGCAGGGTGGAGAACTCGGAGATGTAGCGGGCCCGCAACCCCTCCACCAGCACACCGGTGCTCTTCTCCCCGGTGCGCAGCGAGGTGCCCCACACGCCGAGCCCGCGGACGGTGACATGGGAGCTTTCGATGAGATCCAGGCCCCACTTCTCGTATTTCGCGGTCACCGTGTGGCCCGCCATTCCGCCCTTGGGCGGGACCAGATAGAGCCGCTTCTCGCCCGTGTCGTAATACCACTCACCGGGCTGGTCGAGGGTGGCTTTCGCGCCCACCAGGTAATAGTTGCGGTAGTTCTGGTCGCCCATGCACAGCGGGGTGCAGCGGTAATTGCCGCCCTTGAAATCGAGGGCGCCGTCCGAGGTGGCGGTCACGGTGCCGGTCTGCTGGCTCCACGGGTTGGACCCGGCCCACAGATGGACGGTGGCGCCGGTGAGGTCACCGTCCGGCAGGTCGGGGTCGTCGATGTGCTGGTCGGTGGAGCTGCGCTCGGCGACCGCCCAGGACGGATTGAGCGGATCGGAACCGGAGTTGGGCCAGCGGCCCTCCATGGCGCGGCCGCCGTCGAGGAACAGTGCGTTCTCGTCGCGGGCGAGCGGGAGGTCGACATCGGTGGCGACCAGACCGCCGCCCGCGTCCTTCCATCCGGTCACGGTCCGCGTCCCGTCGACGGTGACCGGCCCGTCCCCGTACGCCGCGAGGGTGACCGGGGCGCCCGCGCGGCCCGAGGGCGGGGCGACCCGCTCGCGGTAGGTCCCGCGGTGGATCAGACAGGTGTCCCCGGGCCGGACCAGATCGGTGCAGCGTCCGATGGTGCGCAGGGGATGGCGCGCGCTGCCGCTGTCCCGGTCGGAGCCCGAGGTGGCGACGTAGTACGTACGCCCCTGCTGCTCCTGCCCTCCCTGCGCCGTCGCGGTGCCCGGCAGTGCCGCGGTGAGGGCAGCCATGGCCGCGACGGCGGCCACGGATATGCGCCTGAGCGTGGATCTCATCTACCGCCTCCAGTGTTCAGGGTCGACCGAAACCTAGGAGAAACATCGGATGAGGTCAACGGAAGGAGGCGGATTCGCGGACATGCTCAGGGAAATTCCGCTCGACAGATCCGATGTCTCTCTCGCGAAATCGACTTATTGACAAAGAGGCATTCTCTCGCCGAGCATGGCCCGGATATCTGCTGACATCACAGGCATCGGCGATATTCACTCGAAACGACGGGCGCCGATCTCCGCCGCGGTGTCGGCCACCAGCCGCCCCCCACCGGTCCACCTCGTGCGGGTCGTAACGGGAGTCGGGCATGGAGATGGCGACGGTCGCCACCGGGGCCCCGTTCCCCGCGACGATCGGCGCGGCGATGGCGCAGACGTCGGGCAGGTACTGGTTGCGATTGACGGCGTAGCCGTCCCGCCGGACCCGCTCGAGTTCCTCGCGCAGCTCCTGCGGATCGGTGATGGTGGCATCGCCGTAGCGGTCCAGGCCGTCCGCGATGACCTCGTCGACCTCGTCGGCGGGGAGAAGGGCGAGGACCGCGTGGCCGGTGGCCGTGGCGTGCATCGGCGAGGTGTCGCCGACCTGGTGATAGGTGCGCACCGCCTGGGTGCAGTCGACCCGGTCGACCATGACCATGTAGCGCAGTCCGTCCGGGACGGACAGATGGATGGTCTCGTCGACCGCGTCGCGCAGCCGGCACATCGGCTCGCGCGCCGCCGCGAACAGGCTCGACCCCTGGTGGGCGGCCGGGCGGACCGCGAGCACCCGGGCGCCGACCTCCCAGCGCGTGGTGTCGCCCCGGCTGGCGCGCAGCCAGCCCGCCTCGTTGAGCGTCACCAGCCGGTGGGGTGCACGGCGGTGAGTTCGCCGGTGTCGACGCCGCCGCGCGGCCGGCCGGGCTGCTGACCCCCGAGGAGGTGTGCGGACAGGTCGTGCTCTGCCCCGTCGCCAACCCTCCCGCCGTCTACCAGGGCCGCCTGGGCGCCTCCCCGCTGGACGGCGTCAACATCAACCGGGTCTTCCCCGGCGACCCGGACGGCGGGCCCACCGAGCGGCTGGCCGCCTGGCTCTTCGCCTATCTGCTGCCCGGCGCGGACGCCTACGCCGACCTGCACAGCGGCGGCATCGACGAGACCCTGTCCGACTTCGTGGGCTACCGACTCACCGGCGACGCCGCGCTGGACGCCACGACCCGGGGCATGGCCCACGCCGTCGGCTACCCGGACGTCATCCTCGGCACCGACGCCACCGGCGGCAACAGCCACGCAGCCGCCGCCCGCCGGGGCGTGCCCGCCATCCTCATCGAGACCGGCCAGCTCGGCGACCGCGACCCCGCGACCGTACAGACCCTGCTCGACGGACTGTTCCGGCTGCTGCGCCACCTCGGCACCCTCGACCCGCTGCCGGACGACACCACACCGCGTCCCGCCGTCCGGGAGTGGGTGTGGGCCGCGTCCGTCACCTCCCCGGCCCCCGGGCTGTGGTACCCGGAGACCGACCGCGGAGGCGACGTGGCCGAGGGCCAGAGCCTCGGCCGCCTGGTCGACCCCGCCGACGGCCGGGAGCACAAGGTCACCGCGCCCGCCACCGGCCGCCTCTTCTACGGGATGCACGGCCTCACCGTCGCCACCGGCGCCGAACTCGCCGCCATCGCCACCCCGTACACCACTGCCATCCCGCATGGCCCCCTCGACCCGCCCGACCCGCACAACCCGGAGGTGCAGTGATGAGAGACCACCTGATCGGACGCAGAGCGCTGCTGCGCGGGGCCGGTGGCCTCGCCGCCGTCGCCGCCCTGCCGTCGCTCGCCGCCTGCGGCACCGGCACCAGCCGCGCCGACAGCGGCGGTGGAAAGAAGACCCTCACCGTCCGCAACAGCGGTGGCACCTACGGGGACGCCAACCAGAAGGCGCTGTACGACGCCTTCACCAAGGAAACCGGCATCTCCATCCAGGTCGTCAACATCCAGTACGCCCAGATGCTCGCCCAGATCAAGCAGGGCAGGCCGCAGTTCGACGTCATCGACGACTCGATGGCCGACTCCACGGCCTCGCGGACGCCGCCGAACGGGCCGGGGCGCGGATCCACGAGCGCAACGCCGCCACCGCCGTGACCCGAGCCCCGGACGGCACCTTCCTGGTGGAGACGTTGCACGGCACGGTCCGCGCCCAGCAGGTGATGGCCGCCACCGACGCGTGCACCGACCGGTCGCTGCCATGGTTCCGCAAGCGGCTGGTGTCCGTCGGCAGCTTCGTCATCGTCACCGAGCCCCTGGGGGAGGAGCTGGCCCGGGAGGTCATCCCCAAGGCCCGTCTGGTGGTCGACTCCAAGAACATCGGCCCCTACATCCGGCTCACCCCCGACCACCGCCTCGCTTCGGCGGCCGGGCCCGCTTCGCCCCCTACATGGGCCGCGCCATGGCCGAGGTGATGGACGGCCACCCGGAGGCCAATCCGCTGCGCGGCATCGGCTTCCCGGAGATCCCGGTGCCCTTCTACAACGGCACGGCCTGGTTCCTGCCCTTCGCCGGGGCGTACTACAAGGCCAAGGACCGGCTCACGTAAGGCGACGTAAGACCACACGTAAGACCATGGAAGACCCCCGGACACCCCACCGGAGCCGTGCGCCCGGCGGGGTCAGCCGTCCTCGGGGAGGTACGGACCGGCGAGGGTGACCTCGGCCCGGTCGAGGGCGAGGGCGAGCTCACCACCGGGCGGCCGCTCGCTGACCAGCACGTCGATGCGGCTGAGCGGGCAGATCCGGGCCAGTGCCCGGCGCTCGAACTTGGCCGAGTCCGCCAGCACCACGACCCGGGACGCGGAGTCCATCATCTCCTGGATCATCTGGGCCTCCGGGATGTTGGACACCGAAAGCCCCGCGGCGCTGACCCCGCCCACCGCGATGAGGGCGGTGTCCGCGCTCACCCCGGCGGTGTCGGGGAAGCGGATCGGGCCGATGGTCACCAGTGCGGTGGTCCGGCAGCCGCCGCCGAGGACGAACAGATCGCGCAGGGCCTGCGCCGGGACCATCCCCGGCACCCGCAGGTTGTTGGTGACGATCGTCAGCCCCCGGTGGCCGCCGAGCGCGGCCACCGCAGAGAGCACCGTGGTGCCGCCGTTGACGAGCAGCGTCTCGTTGTCCCGCACCAGACGGGCGGCGGCGGTCCCGATGGCCTCCTTGGCCTCCCGGCGCTCGTTCATCCGGTCCGCCACCGGGCTGTCGGCCGTGGCCAGCTCGCCGCCCGGCACCGCCCCGCCGTGGGTGCGTGCCACCAGGCCGCGCGCCGCCAGATGGTCCAGGTCACGCCGTACGGTGTCCACGGAGACGGCGAACTCCTTCGCCAGCTCCCCGATGGTGGCCTGGCCGCGCTGCTGGATGAAGGCGGTGAGGTCGGCCCGGCGGCGCGCGGGCAGGTTCGCGGCCCGGGTCCCCTCTGCTGACGTCATCGTGTGGCCCCCTTCTCGACGCTGCGCAACACAGCAGATTCTCGCACCTTACCGCAAGAACTCGCAGCACGACCCTTGACCGGTGGGGGTGGCCGCCGTAGCTTGCAGCAAAGAGCCGCATAAACCAGCGCTTCTTTGTACGTCTTTCTGCGTACCCCTCTCGCATAGCTTCTGTGCCGCGTCAATGGAGTCGCCGTGGAGCCACACCCACCCACCCCGCCCGAGCCACCGTGGACCCGCCGTCAGGCACTCTCCACCGGCGCCGCAGCCCTCGGCGCGCTCGCCGCCACGCCGCTGCTCAGCGCCTGCGGGAGTGACGAACCGGCCCGGCGGGTGGGCGGCGGTGGCGGCCGGCGGACCGAACTCACCTTCGCCTGCGCGGCGTTCACCGGGGGCGCGGCCGGTATGCAGTCGTTCGCCGACCGCTACAACACCGCCCAGAGCCGCTACCGGGTGACCGTCCGCAATCTGCCGCCGCCCAGCTCCAGCACCGAATGCCATCAGCAGCTCACCCAGCTGCTGGCCCGCAAGGACGGCACGGTCGACGTCTTCGCCCAGGACGTGGTGTGGATCGCCGAGCTGGCCGCCGCGGGCTGGGTGCATCCCCTGGACCAGGACGTGTCCGCAGGTCTGCGGCGCTCCTTCTTCCCCGGTGTGGTCGAGGCGTGCACCTATCGGGGCCGTCTCGTCGCCCTGCCCTGGTACGTGGACGCGGGCGGCCTCTACTACCGCACCGACCTGATGCGCGCGCTCGGCCGCAAGCCGCCGACCGACTGGCACGAACTGGCCGACACCGCGGCCGAGATGCAGCAGCGCCGGGTGCCCATGGGCTATCTGTGGCAGGCCAAGCAGGCCGAGATCCTCCTCTGCGACCTGGTCGAGTTCATCGCCTCCAACCGCGGCCGCATCATCGACCCCTCGGGCGCGGTCCGCGTGGACAGCCCCGAGTGCGTCGAGGCCGTCCAGTTCATGCGCGACCTGGTGTACCGCTACAAGGTCAGCCCGTCCGAGGTGTTCTCGTGGGACGAGGAGCCCAGCCGCCGCCCGTTCACCGCGGGCCGGGTCGGGATGATGCGGCACTGGAGCTATGTCTACGGCGTCTCCCAGAACCCGGACCAGTCCAAGGTCGTCGGCAAGGTCGACGTCGCCCCGCTGCCCCGTTTCCCCGGGGGCACGTCCTCCTCCTGCCTCGGCGGCTACCAGCTCGGCGTCGCGGCGGGATCCCGCAACAAGGAAGGTGCCATGGACTTCCTGCACTGGCTCGCCGGCACCGAAGCCCAGCTCGCCTTCGCGCTCGACTTCGGCAACGCCCCCTCCCGCGTCTCGGTCTACGACGAGAAGAAGCTGGCCAAGGGCCAGCCCGCGATGGTCAAGCTGAAGGAGGCGTTCGGCAACGGAGTGCCCCGCCCGGTCACTCCCCATTACTCCCGGGTCAGCCTCGCCCTCCAGTCCGCGGTCTCCCGCGCCCTGGTGTACGGCGATGTGCGCGGCACCCTCCGCTCCGCCCGGCGCGACCTGGAGGCGATCGTCTGATGGGCCACCTCGCCTTCTTCCACAGAACGCCCGGACACACCCCGCTGCGCGGCAAGCACCGCGCCCCCTCCCTGGAGCAGCCGCAGCTCACGCCCGGCCCCGACGACCCGCGCCGCCGCGTACCCGGGCGCGCGTCTTCGTCCGCGGGCCCGCGCCTGACCGGCATCGTCCTGCTGGCGCCCGCGCTCGCCGCCGTCCTCGCCGTCTCCCTCTACCCGGTGCTGCGCACCCTGTGGCTGTCCCTGCACGACGCGGGATTCTCCACCGGATCGCACTTCACCGGCACCGCCAACCTGTCCCGGCTGCTCGGCGACGACCTCTTCTGGAACGCCTGGTGGCGCACGGTGGCCTTCGCCTTCGGCACCACCCTGGTGGAGACCGCGCTCGGCATCGGCTTCGCCCTCGTCCTGCACCAGTCCTTCCGCGGCCGCGGCTGGGCCCGTGCCGCGGTGCTCATCCCGTGGGCCATCCCCACCGTCGTCACCTCGCGGATGTTCGGCTGGATCTTCGACGGCCAGTCCGGCGTCGCCAACTACCTGCTGACCCGCCTCCACCTGACCGACGGCTACATCAACTTCCTCGGCGATCCGCACACCGCCCTGGCCACCATCGGGCTCGCCGACATCTGGAAGACCACCCCGTTCATGGCGCTGCTGGTGCTCGCCGCGCTCCAGACCGTGCCGAAGGAACTGGGCGAGTCCGCGAAGATCGACGGCGCCTCGCCCTGGTGCACCTTCCGCTCCGTCACCCTGCCGGTGATCGCGCCCGCCCTGCTGATCGCCGCCCTGATCCGGGTCCTCGACGCCTTCCGCGTCTTCGACCTGCCGTACGTCCTCACCGGCGGCGGACCGGCGGACTCCACCGAGACGCTGTCCACCTTCGGCTACAAGACCCTCTTCTCCGGGCTCGAACTGGGCTACGGCTCGATGATCGCCACCGCCGCGTTCATCACCGAGGTGCTCATCGCCGCGGGCTTCGCCTACTACCTGAGCCGGCGCTACCGCGCCCTGGAGGGCTGAGCCATGACCGCCATCCCCGCGCCGGTCCCCGCCGCGCCCGCCGCCATCCGGGCCCGCCGCCGGGCCCTGACCCGCCGGGTGCTGTTCCGGGCCGCCGTCACCGCCGTCGTGCTCTGGTCCGTCGCACCGTTCCTGTGGCAGCTCAGCACCTCGTTCCAGCGGGACCGCGATCTGTCCTCGGTGACCCCGCACTGGCTGCCCGTCCCGGGCACGCTGGAGCACTACCGGGCCGTCTTCACCGACTACGAGTTCAGCAAGTACATGATCAACAGCGTCATCGTCACGGTCACCGCGACCGCGATCGGACTGCTGCTGGCGGCGCTGGCCACGTACGCGCTCGCCCGGCTGCCGGTGCCCGGCAAGGGCGTGGTGCTCGCCGTCGTGCTCGGCCTGTCGATGTTCCCGCAGATCTCGATCGTCGTCCCGCTCTACCTGGTGCTCAACTCCCTGGGGCTGCTCGACACCTATACCGGTCTGTCCGGTTCGTACGTGGGGCTCGCCCTGCCGTTGATGATCTTCGTCCTGTACGCCCACTTCCGGTCGCTTCCCACCCAACTGGACGAGGCCGCGGCCATCGACGGCGCGGGGCTGCTGCGCACCCTGCGCAGCGTGATCCTGCCGCTCGCGCTGCCCGGGATCGCGGCCGCCGGAATGCTCGGCTTCATCACCAACTGGAACGAGTTCATGCTCGCGTTGGCCTTCACCTCCTCGCCCGAGCACCAGACCGTGCCGGTCGGCATCGCGGGCTTCCAGTCCCAGTACTTCGTCCCCTGGGGCGACATGGCCGCCGCGTCCGTCGTGGTCACCCTGCCGCTGGTGCTGATCGTGGTGCTCTTCCAGCGCCGCATCGTCGCCGGTATCACCTCCGGGGCGGTGAAGGAGTGACCTCCCGCACCGGACTCTCCATCCCGCGCGTCGTCGCCCGCGACGAGCTGTGGGCCGAGCGGTACCGCGCGCTGGCCGACCGGGTCCGCGCCGGGGCCCGGCAGGCCGCACCCGTGCTGGCGGGCTTCAGCGCGTGCGTCGACCACGTCTACCGGATGGACCCCGACCGGATCTCCGCCCTCGCCGCCCGGACCACCGCGGCCGGGCCCGCCGGTGAGGTCGCCGCCGAGGTCGTCGGCCGCATCCGGCACGGCCACGGCGGCGAGATCGCCATGCCGTGGCCCGGCGGCAGCGACTGGGTGGGCACGCTGCTCGGCGCGCCCGACCGGGTGCAGCTCGGCGGCACCGGACCGCAGGCCGCCTGGGCGCTCGCCGTGCTCGGCGCGCCCGGCGTCGTCCCGCTGGCCGACCGCAGCGCCGAGCAACTCGCGGTGCTCCACCCCGACGTGACGCTGTGCACGGCCGAGGGCATCGCCCCGGCCGGGCGGCTGACCGGCGCCGACGCGCCCACCGCCCACCCCGGCAGGGCGAAACAGCCGCACGGCATCCTGGAGTTCGCCGCGGGCACCCCCGCACCCGGCCTGCCCGACGGACTGCCCCGCTCCTCGCGGATCATCCTGCGGTTCATGGACGACGGGATCGAGCGCGACGAGTGGTTCGCCGCCCGCTCCGGCGAGCTGGCCCGCACCGCCGCGGCGGGGCTGCTGTCCGGCATGAACGGCCTGCCCGAGGACGGCACCGGGCCCGCCGACCGGGCCTGGCTCACCGAGGTCGTCCACGCCTGGCGGGACGGCGGACTGCCGCTGCTCCACCTCGAACTCGCCGAGTTCGCCAGCGTCCGCGCCCTGCGCGCGGGATGCGACGAGTACGCCCCGCTCGCCGACTCCGTCGGCATGAGCCTGTCCGAACTCGCCGCGCTCGCCGGTCCCTCGGCCCGCACCTCGCCCGTCACGGCCGCGGCTCATTTCGCCACCGCGTACCGCCTGGACCGGGTGTGTGTGCACGCGGACGGCTGGGTGCTCGCCGTCCACCGCGGCGATCCCACCGAACAGCGGACCGCGCTGATGACGGGCAGCCTGCTCGCCGCCGCGCGGGCCGCGCGCGGCGCCCCCGCCGCCGACCTGGAGCCGCCACCGGCGGCCGACTACACCGAGGACCGCCCGGCCGACGGGCCGCTGGGGGAGGGGCTGCGCACGGACTGTGTCCCCGCGCCCCACCTCAGCCACCCCGCGGCCACCATCGGCCTCGGTGACACGTTCGTGGGCGGACTGCTGCTCGCCCGCTCGCTCCACTCCGGCTGTGCCCCGACCCGTATCCGAAAGGACCCCGATGACCACGCCTGACCTGACCACCGACCCGGGCAAACTGCGCGGACTGACCCGTGTGACCAGCGAGGACGGCTTCTTCCTGATCTGCGCCCTCGACCATCTCTCGGACTTCGCCGAACTGCTCGCCCCGGACCCCTCCACGGTGGGCTTCGCGGACGTGGTGCGGGCGAAGGACGCCGTCATCCGCGCCGTCGCGCCCAGCGTGACCGCCGTCCTCCTCGACGCCCACTACGGCATCGGCCACCTCACCGCGAGCGGCGCCGTGCCGCGCGACGTCGGCCTGATGGCCAGCATCGAGGACGAGGACTACAGCATCCCCGAGGGGCCGCGCCGCACCCGGCACCGCGCGGGCTGGTCCACCCGGCAGATCAAGCTGGCCGGCACCGATGTGGCCAAGCTGCTGTGGTGGTACCGCCCGGACGGCGACCCGGCCACCGCCGAACACCAGCGCCAGGTGGTGCGCGACCTGGTGGACGAGTGCGCGGAGCTGAGCCTGCCGCTGGTCGTCGAGCCCATCTGGTACCCGCTGCCCGGAGAGGACCCGTCCTCGGCGGAGTGGAAGGAGCGCCGCGTCGCGGGCATCATCGAGTCGGCCGTGGAGGCCGACCGGCTCGGGGTCGACATGCTCAAGGTCGAGTTCCCCGGCTACGTCGACACCGAGCAGGGCCGCGAGGCGGCCGCCGCGGCGTGCAAGGAGCTGGACTCCTCGGTGCACGTGCCGTGGGTGATCCTGTCCGCGGGCGTCGGCTACGAGGACTTCCGCACCCAGGTGCGGATCTCCGCGCAGGCCGGGGCGTGCGGCTATCTGGCGGGCCGGTCCATCTGGCGCGACGCCGTCTCCACCCATGACCCGGCCGAGCGCGCCCAGGGCATCGAGCAGGCCCGGGGGCGGCTGGACGAGCTGAACGCGGTCATCCGCGAACACGGCCGCCCGTTCCTCCCGGGACGCTCCCTCGACCAGGCGCTGGACCGCCTGCCCGAGGGCTGGTTCCACGACTGGCACCCCGCGGTCTGACACCCGTCGTGGAACCCCGGCGGGGAGCGGCGGGCGCCCCTGACCCGC
>NZ_RIBZ01000321.1:0-26670 GCF_003721215.1 Streptomyces botrytidirepellens | reverse complement strand
CGGGCGCGCTGCGCGAGGCGGCGGTCCGGTCGGTGCGCTGGCGGGGCGGCGGCGTAGCCTTCCCTGGGCTCACCGAGCGCGCCGCGCCGGCCGCCCCGTCCCCGTCGGCGAGCGGAGCGGCCGACGGGGTCTGATGGTCGAAGAGTACGTAGGCGACAGGGGGCAGCTCGGGAATGGCAGCGGACACGGGGGACTCGAGACCTCTCCAGGTGCCGAAGCGGCTGCTGGACGCGGTGGGCGACGATCCGGCGGAGCCCGTACGGAGCTGGCTGGACAGCCTGCCGCAGCTGGCCGCGCGGCGGCTGGGCGCATGGGAGCTGACCCCCGAGCGGGTCGTCACGCCCGGCGGCCGCGGCGGCCTGGTCGTGCTCGTACGGCAGGCGGACGGCACCCCGGCGGCGCTCAAGTTCCCCGTACCGGGACCGGGCCGGGGCGATGAGGCGGCCGCGCTCGCGCACTGGAACGGCTGGGGCGCGGCCCGGCTCCTGCGCGCCTCCTCGGAGGACGGCGCGCTGCTGATCGAGCGGCTCCAGTCCGCCGTGTCGCTGCGCTCGCTGCCCGAGGCGAAGGCGCTGCTGGAGGCGGCGGGCACGGTACGGCGGCTGTGGGTGCCGCCGCCCGCCGACTCGTTCGGCACCGTCGAGGAGCGGACCGGGGCGGCCGCCGAAATGCTGCCGACGCTCGCCTCGGGGGCCTGGGCGGCCGACGTACGCCCGCTCGCCGACGAGGCCCTGGAACTGCGGTCCGGCCTGACCGCCCAGCCGCCCGAACGGCTGCTGCTGCACGGCGACTTCCGGCAGGGCAAGGTGCTGGCCGGGGAGCGGACGCCATGGCTCGCGGTGGGCCCGCGACCGGTCGTCGGGGAGCGCGCGTACGACCTGGCGCGGCTGGTCCTCGACCGCTGCGAGGACCTCGCCGCGGGCCCCGGCCCGGCCGCGGCCGCGCGGCGCCGGATCGCCAAGCTGGCCGACTCCCTGGACGTCGACCGCGACCGCCTGCGCGGCTGGTCCCTCTTCCGGGCCGTGGAGGCGGGCCTGCGCCACGGGGCGGCGGGTGACCGGCGGCGGGCCGAGCTGCTGCTGGAGTTCGCGGGCTGGCTGTAGTCCCCACCCCGCCCCTTCCCGAACCCAGGGACTCCGCCCCTGGACCCCGACACCCCGGGCCGCGCCGGATCCGGTGCCCTACGGGCCGGAGGCCCCAGGCGCCGCGCCTCGGGCCTCCGGCCCGGAGGCCCTTCGCGGCGCGCAGTCCCGGCATGGACCGCCCGTCGCGGGGCAGTCCCGGCCCCGGGCGGAGGCAGAGCCCCCGGCCGAGAACAGAGCCGGAGCCCGCGGCGCGGGCCGAGCCCCTGACAGTCCCGGTCCCGGCGTGGGCAGAAGCCCGTCTCGGGCCGGACCCCCGACGAGGAGCAGGGTGGAGCCCCGGCGTGGGGCGGGGCCGCGGCCCCGGTCCGGCACGGTGGCAGCCCCGCCCGGTGGGGCGGGGGCTGGTGCCTGGGTCAGGCGGTGAGGCGGGACAGCGCTTCGTCGATCGGGAGTTCTTCGCGGTCGCCGGTGCGGCGGTCCTTGAGTTCGACCACGCCGTCCTTCGCGCCGCGGCCGACGACCAGGATCGTCGGGACGCCGATCAGCTCCGCGTCGGTGAACTTCACGCCCGGGGAGACGCCGGCGCGGTCGTCGACCATGACCCGGACGCCCGCCGTGCCCAGCTTCTCGGCGAGGTCCAGGGCCAGCTCGGTCTGGAGGGCCTTGCCCGCCGCGACGATGTGGACGTCGGCCGGGGCGACCTCGCGGGGCCAGCAGAGGCCGGAGTCGTCGTGGGTCTGCTCGGCGAGGGCGGCGACCACGCGGGAGACGCCGATGCCGTACGAGCCCATGGTGACCCGCACCGGCTTGCCGTTCTGGCCGAGCACGTCGAGCTGGAAGGTGTCGGCGTACTTGCGGCCGAGCTGGAAGATGTGGCCGATCTCGATGGCCCGGTCGAGCGCGATGCCCGTGCCGCACTTGGGGCAGGGGTCGCCGGGCTCGACGACGACCACGTCCAGGTAGTCGTCGACCTCGAAGTCGCGGCCGCAGACGACGTTGCGGGCGTGGGTGTCCGGCTTGTTGGCGCCGGTCACCCAGGCGGTGCCGGGGGCGACCCGCGGGTCGGCGATGTAGCGGAAGGACTTGCCCGCCAGGCCCTGCGGGCCGACGTAGCCGCGGACCAGGTCGGGGCGGCCCTCGAAGTCCTCGGCGGTGACCAGCTCGATCTCGGCCGGGGCCAGGTGCTCGCCCAGCTTGCCGAGGTCGACCTCGCGGTCGCCGGGGACGCCCACCGCGGTGATCTCGCCGTCGACCTTGATCAGGAGGTTCTTGAGGGTGGCGGAGGCCGGGACGCCCAGGTGCTCGGCGAGGGTCTCGATGGTGGGGGTGTCGGGGGTGTCCAGCTCCTCGACCGGCCCGTGCTCGGCGCCCTCGACGGCCGGGACGGCGGTGGTGACCGCCTCCGTGTTGGCCGCGTAGTCGCAGTTCGGGCAGTCCACGAAGGTGTCCTCACCGGCCGCCGCGGGGGCCAGGAACTCCTCGGAGGCGGAGCCGCCCATCGCGCCGGAGACGGCCGAGACGATGCGGTAGTCGAGGCCCAGGCGCTCGAAGATCCGCTGGTAGGCCTCGCGGTGCAGCCGGTAGGACTCGGCCAGGCCCTCGTCGCTGGTGTCGAAGGAGTACGAGTCCTTCATCTGGAACTCGCGGCCGCGCAGCACGCCCGAGCGCGGCCGGGCCTCGTCCCGGTACTTGGTCTGGATCTGGTAGAGCATCACCGGCAGGTCCTTGTAGGACGTGCACTGGTCCTTGACCGTCTGGGTGAAGATCTCCTCGTGGGTGGGGCCGAGGAGGTAGTCGCCGCCCTTGCGGTCCTTGAGCCGGAACAGCAGGTCGCCGTATTCCTCCCAGCGGCCGCTCGCCTCGTACGGCTCCTTGGGGAGCAGCGCGGGCAGCAGCACCTCCTGGGCGCCGATCGCGTCCATCTCCTCGCGCACGATGCGGGAGACGTTCTCCAGGACCTTCTTGCCGACCGGCAGCCAGGTCCAGATGCCCGCGGACGCGCGGCGGACGTAGCCGGCCCGGACGAGCAGCTTGTGGCTGGCGGTCTCGGCGTCGGCCGGGTCTTCGCGCAGTGTCTTCAGCATCAAGGTGGACATGCGCTGGACGTGGGCGGCGTTGGCCATGGGGTCTTCTCCTGCGTACGAGATGGATGTCAGGAGGTTAGCCGCCCGGGTACGCAACCCGGAAATGCGCTCCGTAAGCGCACGCTACCTCCGCAGCGGCAGGGGGGCGCCCATCACGGCGTACGGGCTCGGTGCGCTCGGGAAGAGCACCGGGCGGGCCAGGTCGCGGTAGCCCAGCGAACGGTAGAGGCAGCGCGCGGGGCTGTCGGTGTCGATGGCCGAGAGGATCGAGCGCGGCTGCACGGCGCCGTCGGTGATGGCGGTGATCAGCCGGCGGCCGATGCCGCGGTTCTGGTAGCGGGGGTGGACGTGCAGCTCGGTGATGACGAAGGCGTCGTCCAGCCAGTCCTCGTGCCCGGCCGCGCGCAGATAGGGCTGGACGATGGTGGACCACCAGTGGGTGCGGTCGTTGGGCATGCCGTAGACGAAGCCCACGAGCCGCCCCTCCGGGGTGGTCGCGCCGAGGGCGCGGGCGCCGGGGCTGGTGAGGTGGCGCAGCACGATGTGCCGCCGTACGCCGATCTCCTCGTCCGTCAGCCCGAAGGCCACGGCCTGCACGGCCAGCGCGTCGTCCACGCGCGCGGCGAGGTCGAGCGGGCCGACGACGACACCTCGGGGGTCCGGGGGGTGGTCCCCGGGCATCTCCAGCATGGGCGGCACCCTACTGGCCCGGTCCGGCGATCAGAACAGCACGCTCATGAACGCGCCGACCTCCTGGAAGCCGACGCGGCGGTACGCGGCGCGGGCCGCGGTGTTGTAGTCGTTGACGTAGAGACTGGCCACCGGCGCGATCTCGTTCAGCGCGTAGCCCAGCACGGCGGCCATGCCGGTCTCGGAGAGCCCGCGGCCGCGGTATTCGGGGGCGACCCAGACGCCCTGGATCTGGCAGGCGTGCGGGGTGGCGGCGCCGATCTCGGCCTTGAAGACGACGCGGCCGTTCTCGACGCGGGCGAACGAGCGCCCGGCTGCGACGAGTTCGGCGACCCGCGCCTGGTAGAGCAGTCCGCCGTCGCCCGCGAGCGGTGAGACGCCGACCTCCTCGGTGAACATCGCCACGCACGCGGGCATGATCACGTCCATCTCGTCCTTGCGGATCCGCCGCACCCGCGGATCGGGCGGGACGTCGGCGGGCATCGAGGTGGTGACCATGAGCGGCTGACGCGCGCGGACCTCACGGGCCGGGCCCCAGCTGGGCTCCAGCAGGGACCACAGCTCGGCCGTGGTGTCGGCGGGGCCGACGATCGAGGAACAGCGCCGCCCGGACCGGCGGGCGCGCTCCGCGAAGCCGCGCACGGCCTCGGGGGTGGCGCAGATGGGGACGAGGTTGGCCCCGGCGTAGCAGAGCGACTCGAGCCGTCCGCCGCTGTACCAGCCCCACATCTCGCCGCCCAGCCGCCACGGGTCCAGGCCGGCGACCTGGACGCGGGCGGCGACGAAGGCGTTGGAGACGGGGTCGCGGTTGAGCACCGCGAGGGCCGAGTCGAGCTCCTGGGGCTCGAGGACCCTGGTGGTGGACGTCGTCAGCACGTGTCGGTTTGCCTCACCGGTTGCGGGCCTGCGGGCCGGAGGGGGACTCGATTCCCCGCACTGTACCGCCCCCTCTGTTATGGCTCGTTTCTCCCCCGGCTACCGCTGGGAGGTGCCCCCGCCGGGGTCACACCCTCCCCCGGCTGCCGTCACCCGCCGACGGAGACCTGCGGTTCGCCGGAGGCGATGCCGTCCTTCTCCATCTGCTCGGCGATCTTCATCGCCTCGTCGATCAGGGTCTCCACGATCTTCGACTCCGGCACGGTCTTGATGACCTCGCCCTTCACGAAGATCTGCCCCTTGCCGTTGCCGGACGCCACACCGAGGTCCGCCTCGCGGGCCTCGCCCGGGCCGTTGACGACGCAGCCCATCACGGCGACCCGCAGCGGGACCTCCATGCCGTCCAGCCCGGCCGTGACCTCGTCGGCCAGCTTGTAGACGTCGACCTGCGCGCGCCCGCACGACGGGCACGAGACGATTTCCAGCCGCCGCTGCCGCAGGTTCAGCGACTCCAGGATCTGGATGCCGACCTTGACCTCCTCGGCCGGCGGCGCCGACAGCGATACCCGGATCGTGTCGCCGATGCCCTCGCTCAGCAGCGCGCCGAAGGCCACCGACGACTTGATCGTGCCCTGGAACGCGGGCCCGGCCTCGGTGACGCCGAGGTGGAGCGGGTAGTCGCACTGGGCGGCCAGCTGGCGGTAGGCGTTGACCATGACCACCGGGTCGTTGTGCTTCACCGAGATCTTGATGTCCCGGAAGCCGTGCTCCTCGAACAGCGAGCACTCCCACAGGGCCGACTCCACCAGCGCCTCGGGCGTGGCCTTGCCGTACTTCTCCAGCAGCCGCTTGTCCAGCGATCCCGCGTTGACGCCGATGCGGATGGGCGTCCCCGCGTCCGAGGCCGCCTTCGCGATCTCCTTGACCTTGTCGTCGAACTGCCGGATGTTCCCCGGGTTCACCCGCACGGCCGCACAGCCGGCGTCGATCGCGGCGAAGACGTACTTCGGCTGGAAGTGGATGTCCGCGATGACCGGGATCTGCGACTTCCTGGCGATCACGGGCAGCGCCTCGGCATCGTCCTGCGACGGGCAGGCGACCCGCACGATCTGGCAGCCCGACGCCGTCAGCTCCGCGATCTGCTGGAGCGTCGCCCCGATGTCCGCGGTCACCGTCGTCGTCATCGACTGCACCGAGATCGGTGCGTCGCCGCCCACGGCGACCGGCCCGACCTGGATCTTCCGGCTGACCCGGCGGTCGGCGAGCTTGGTCGGTACGGACGGCATTCCGAGTGAGATCGCAGTCATCTGGTTCGTAGCCCCAAGAAGGTGTTTGAGTGGCCCGAGATCGGCGGGCTCCGGGTCCGAGATTACGGCACCGGGTGGCGCCCCAGCACACTCCGGGCCCGAAGTCCACCCAAAGGCGAACTTCGGGACAGGTCGGATCATCAGGAAATTCGTACGGGGTTCACCACGTCGGCCACCAGAACGAGCAGCGTGAAGCAGATGAAGATGCCGGCGATCACATAGGCGACCGGCATCATCTTGGCCACGTCGAACGGACCGGGGTCGGGCCGCCGGACCAGGCGCGCGAGGCGGCGGCGCAGGGACTCCCACACCGCGCCCGCGATGTGACCGCCGTCCAGCGGCAGCAGCGGCAGCATGTTGAACAGGAACAGCGAGAGGTTGAACCCGGCGACGAGGAAGAGCATCGTGGCGACGCGCTGCGAGGGCGGGATGTCGAGGTTGGCGACCTCGCCGCCGACCCGGGCGGCGCCGACGACGCCCATCGGGGAGTCCGCCTTGCGGGGCGCGTCCCCGAAGGCCGCGTTCCACAGGTCGGGGACCTTGGAGGGCAGGGCGACCAGGGACTGGACGCCGTCCTCGACCATGGTGCCCATGCGGTCCACGGACTGGCCGAGGGACTGCTTCACCACGCCGTTGGCCGGGGTGAAGCCGAGGAACCCGGCGCTCACGTACTGGCCCTCGACATAGCCGCCGTTCCCGTCGGACTTGGCGACCTTGTTGGTGATGAGGTCGGCGTGCAGGGTCTTGCGGGCGCCGTCCCGCTCGACGGTGATCGTCGCGGGTCCCGTGGTCTTGCGGATGTCCTGCTGGAGGGCGCTCCAGTCCGCGACGCGGTGGCCGTTGAAGGCGACGATCTTGTCCCGCGGCTGGAGCCCCGCGGCCTTGGCCGGGGAGTCCTTGGCGCCCTTGGGGCACTTGTCGGTCGAGGACGAGGCCGGGACCACACACGCGGAGACGGTGCCGACGCTGGTCGTCTGGGTGTTGACGCCGAAGCTCATCATCACGCCGACGAAGATCACCACGGCGAGGACCAGGTTCATGAACGGCCCGGCGAACATCACGATCACGCGCTTCCACGGCGCGCGCGTGTAGAACATGCGGGTCTCGTCGCCGGGCTGGAGCTCCTCGTAGGCGGCCGACCGGGCGTCCTCGATCATGCCGCGCCACGGGGAGGTGGACCGCTGGGTGACCTTGCCGTCGTCCCCGGGCGGGAACATCCCGATCATGCGGATGAAGCCGCCGAACGGGATCGCCTTGATGCCGTACTCGGTCTCCCCCCGCTTGCGGGAGAAGATCGTCGGCCCGAAGCCGACCATGTACTGCGGGACCCGGATGCCGAAGAGCTTGGCCGTGGAGAGGTGGCCGAGCTCGTGCCAGGCGATCGAGATCCCGAGGCCGACGGCGAATACGACTATGCCGAGGACCGTCATCAATGTCGTCATGCGTGACCCTCCGGGGTCGCCTTCGCCGCGCGGGCGGCCAGTTCACGGGCGCGGGCACGGGCCCACGTCTCGGCTTCGAGGACGTCCGCGACGGTGAGCTGAGTTCCCGCGGAGGGGGCGCCGTGCTCGGCAACCACTTCCGCGACCGTATCGACAATTCCGTTGAAGGGCAGCTTCCGGTCGAGGAAGGCGTCCACGCACTCCTCGTTCGCCGCGTTGAAGACTGCCGGGGCGGTGCCGCCGAGACCGCCGACGTGCCGGGCGAGGTCGACCGAGGGGAAGGCCTCGGTGTCGAGGGGGAAGAACTCCCAGGTGTGGGCCCTGGTCCAGTCGCAGCCGGGGGCGGCGTCCGGCACCCGCTCGGGCCAGCCGAGACCGAGCGCGATCGCCATCCGCATATCGGGCGGGCTCGCCTGGGCGAGCGTCGAGCCATCGGTGAATTCAACCATCGAGTGGATATACGACTGAGGGTGGACGACCACCTCAATCCGCTCGAAGGGAATGTCGTAGAGCAGGTGGGCCTCGATGACCTCCAGCCCCTTGTTGACGAGCGTCGCGGAGTTGATCGTGATCACCGGCCCCATGTCCCAGGTGGGGTGGGCCAGCGCGTCCGCGGGGGTGACCTTCGTCAGCTCCTGCTTGGTACGTCCCCGGAAGGGGCCCCCGGACGCGGTGACGACCAGCTTGCGGACCTCCGCCCTGGTGCCGCCGAGCAGCGCCTGGAAGAGGGCGGAGTGCTCGGAGTCGACGGGGATGATCTGGCCGGGCTTGGCGATCGCCTTGACCAGCGGGCCGCCCACGATGAGCGATTCCTTGTTCGCGAGCGCCAGCACCCGCCCCGCCTCCAGGGCGGCCAGGGTCGGCGCGAGGCCGATGGAGCCGGTGATGCCGTTGAGCACGGTGTGGCACGCGGAGCGGGCCACCTCGACGGCCGCGTCCGGCCCGGCCAGGATCTCCGGCAGCGGCTCGCCCGCGCCGTACCGGCCGGACAGCGCCTCGCGCAGCGCGGGCACCGCGTCCTCGCGGGCGACCGCGACGGTGGCCACCTTCAGCCGGTGGGCCTGCTCGGCGAGCAGGTCGGCCCGCCCTCCGGCGGCGGACAGGGCGGTCACCCGGAAGCGGTCCGGGTTGCGCAGGATCACGTCGATGGCCTGGGTGCCGATCGATCCCGTGGAGCCCAGGATCACGATGTCGCGGGGGCTGCCGGGGTCGGCGGGGGCTGCCGGGGGGCGCAGATGCGGGTCAGCCAGGGAATCCGTCATCTGCCCATTGTTGCGTCAGCCGCTTCGTGCGCCTAAACCGGCGCCGCCCGCGCGCACGGCGGGAGCGGCGCCGGGCGCCGTCAGTGGACGGGGCGGTGGACGTTGTCCCTCGTCGAGGGCCCGGGGGTGGCGTCGGCGATCCACGGTCCTTCGCCGCTGGGGTCGAGGATGCCCGCCTCCAGCCACTCGTACGAGCCGGAGAGCACCCCGGAGACCACCTTGCGGTCGAGGTCGTCGGTGTTGGTCCACAGCCGGCCGAAGAGTTCGTCGGCGCGGATGCGGGCCTGCCGGCAGAAGACGTCGGCCAGCTGGTACGCCTCGGCGCCGTGGTCGCCGCGGCTGCGCAGCATCTCGGCGCGCACACAGGCCGCGCTCATCGCGAACAGCTCCGCGCCGATGTCCACGATCCGGCTGAGGAAGCTCTGTTTGGTCTCCATCCGGCCCTGCCAGCGGGACATGGCGTAGAACGTGGACCGGGCGAGCTTGCGCGCAGAGCGCTCGACGTAGCGCAGATGCGGGGACAGGTCCCGGTGGCCGGGCGGGGCGAACTCGGCGTAGGCGCGCGGGAGATGGCCGGGGCCGGTGACCAGGCCCGGCAGCCAGCGGGCGTAGAAGCCGCCCGCCTTGGCGGCCGCCCTGCCCTTGTCCGACAGGGACTTGTCCGGGTCGATGAGGTCGCCCGCCACCGACAGGTGCGCGTCCACGGCCTCCCGGGCGATCAGCAAGTGCATGATCTCGGTGGAGCCCTCGAAGATCCGGTTGATGCGCATGTCGCGGAGCATCTGCTCGGCGGGGACCGCCCGCTCCCCGCGGGCGGCGAGCGAGGCCGCGGTCTCGAAGCCGCGGCCGCCGCGGATCTGGACCAGTTCATCGGTCATCAGCCAGGCCATCTCGCTGCCGTAGAGCTTCGCGAGCGCCGCCTCGATGCGGATGTCGTTGCGGTCCTCGTCGGCCATCTGGGAGGCGAGGTCGATGACCGCCTCCAGCGCGAAGGTGGTCGCCGCGATGAAGGAGATCTTGGCGCCGACGGCCTCGTGCCGGGCGATCGGCTTGCCCCATTGCTCACGGGCCGCGGACCATTCGCGGGCGATCTTCAGGGACCACTTCCCGGCGCCCGCGCACATCGCGGGCAGCGAGAGCCGCCCGGTGTTGAGCGTGGTCAGCGCGATCTTGAGACCGGCGCCCTCGGGGCCGATACGGTTGGCCGCGGGGACCCGGACCCGGTGGAAGCGGGTCACCCCGTTCTCGATGCCGCGCAGCCCCATGAAGGCGTTGCGGTTCTCGACGGTGACGCCCTCGGCGGCCGTCTCGACGATGAAGGCGCTGATCCCGCCCTTGTGACCGTCGGACTTGGGCACCCGGGCCATGACGACGAGGAGGTCGGCGACCACGCCGTTGGTGGTCCACAGCTTGACGCCGTCGAGGATGTAGTCGTCCCCGTCGGGGACCGCGGTGGTGGCGAGCCGCGCCGGGTCGGACCCGACGTCCGGCTCGGTCAGCAGGAAGGCCGATATGTCGGTGCGGGCGCAGCGCGGCAGGAAGCGGTCCTTCTGGTCCTGGGTGCCGAACAGCTTGACCGGCTGGGGCACGCCGATGGACTGGTGGGCGGAGAGCAGCGCGCCGATGGCGGGGCTGACGGAGCCGGCCAGCGCGAGGGCCTTGTTGTAGTAGACCTGGGTGAGGCCCATGCCGCCGTACTTGGTGTCGATCTTCATGCCGAGCGCGCCGATCTCCTTGAGGCCCTGGATGGTCTCGTCGGGGATCTGCGCATCGCGCTCGATGCGGGCGGGGTCGATCCGGGTCTCGCAGAACTCGCGGAGCTTGGCGAGGAACGCCTCGCCGCGGCGCACATCGTCGGGCGCGGGCGCGGGGTGCGGATGGATCAGATCGAGGCGGAAGCGGCCGAGGAACAGTTCCTTGGCGAAGCTCGGCTTGTGCCATACCTGTTCGCGTGCGGCCTCGGCGACCTGGCGCGCTTCACGCTCGGACACCGGCCTGACGGATGATGCGGTCATCGGTGCTCCCTTGCCGCAAATGACGATCTCGTGACATTACCGGCACGTACCGCTGTTCAGTGTGCCTCCGGCGGGCCGGGTCGGCAAAGCGGTGCGGCACGGTGACGTGCTGGTGAAGCGCTTCGACACTCTCTGGACAGCCTGCGCCGGGCAGGTCTACTGTCTGCGTCGAAGCGCTTCGCTGTCCCTTCCCGCCGGACGGAGTCCCCCGCATGGTCACTCTCGCCGAGGTCGCCCGCCACGCCGGAGTCTCCGCCAGCACGGTGAGCTACGTCCTCAGCGGCAAGCGCTCGATCTCGGCGCCCACCCGGGAGCGCGTCGAGCGGTCCATCAAGGAGCTGGGCTACCACCCGAACGCCGGAGCCCGCGCCCTCGCCAGCAGCCGCTCCAACATCATCGCGCTGATGGTGCCGCTGCGGACGGACATCTACGTGCCGGTGATGATGGAGGTCGCCATCGCGGTCGCCACCACCGCCCGCGCGCACGGGTACGACGTGCTGCTGCTCACCGGCGAAGAGGGCCCCGCGGCGGTGCGCCGGGTCACCGGCAGCGGGCTCGCCGACGCCATGATCCTGATGGACATCGAGCTGGAGGACGAGCGGCTGCCGCTGCTGCACGCGGCCCGCCAGCCCACCGTGCTGATCGGGCTGCCCGCCGACACCATCGGCCTGACCTGCGTCGATCTCGACTTCACCGCCACCGGCGCGCTGTGCGCCGAGCATCTGGCAGCCCTCGGCCACCGGGAGATCGCCGTGATCGGCGAGGCGGCGGCCGTCTACGAGCGCCACACCGGGTTCGCCGAACGGACCCTGGACGGGCTGCGCGCGGCCGCCCGCGAGCTGGGGCTGCGGCTGCTGCACCGCCCGTGCGAGGGCAGCTACGAGTCGATGGACGGCACCCTGTCCCGGATCTTCGACGAGCGCCCCGGCACCACCGGCTTCATCGTCCAGAACGAGGCCGCCATCGATCCCCTGCTGAGCCTGTTGCGGCGGCAGGGGCGGGCGGTCCCCGAGGACGTCTCGGTGGTCGCCGTCTGCCCCGACCAGGTGGCCACCAGCGCGTCCGTGCGGCTCACCTCGGTCGCCATCCCCGCGCAGGAGATGGGGCGGCGCGCCGTCGAGCTGGTGGTGGCCAAGCTCCAGGGCGACGCCTCCGAGCAGGTGGCGCTGCTCCCTCCGGAGCTGACCGTACGGGCCAGCTCGGGCCCGCCGCCGTCCTGACGCCGCTGGCACTGCTGGCTCTGCTGGCACCGCTGACGCCGCGACCCGTACGCACCGGCCGTACGACCCCTCACCGCCGCACCCCCGAGGAGCGCATCCGTGAACCCGTCGCCGCTCATCCCCGCCTCGCCCGTCTCTTCCGTCACGTCGGTCTCTTCCGCGCTCGCCCAGTCCTCCCCCACCGTCGGCACCCTCGCCGAGCGCGGCGGGGCCCTGGAGTGGAGCGGACGCCAGGAGACCGTACGGCTCGAACCGTGGGGGCCCGACGCGATCCGGGTGCGCGCCCGGCTCGGCGGGCTGGTCCTCGACGGACTGCCCGGCGCGCTCGAGGACGCCCCGCCGCCGTCCGCCGCGTCCGTCGAGGTGGCGGACGGGCACGCCACGCTGACCAACGGCGCGCTCACCGCCGAGGTCGCCGCGGACGGCATGATCCGCTTCGTGCGGACCGCGGACGGCGCGGAGCTGCTGGCCGAGGAGCGCGCCCACTTCTGGTGGCCGGGGCCACGGCTGCGGACCGCGACCGGCAACGGCTACCACCGCCTGGAGCAGCGCTTCCGCGCGTACGAGGGCGAGAAGCTGTACGGGCTGGGGCAGCACCAGCACGGGCTGCTCGACCAGAAGGGCGCCGTCGTCGACCTCGTCCAGCGCAACTCCGAGGTCACCATCCCCGTCCTGACCTCCAGCCGCGGCTACACGCTGCTGTGGAACAACCCGGCGGTCGGGCGCGTCGAGCTGGGCGCGACCGGCACCCGCTGGGTCGCCGACAGCGCCCGCCAGATCGACTACTGGATCACCGCCGGGGATCCGGCCACCGCCCAGCGCCGCTACACCGCGGTCACCGGCCGCGCCCCCATGCTGCCCGAGTGGGCGGCCGGGTTCTGGCAGTGCAAGCTGCGCTACCGCACCCAGGAGGAGCTGCTGAGCGTCGCCCGCGAGCACCGGCGGCGCGGGCTGCCGATCTCCGTCATCGTGTGCGACTTCTTCCACTGGACGCATCTGGGCGACTGGAAGTTCGACCCCGTCGCCTGGCCCGACCCGGCCGCGATGGTGCGGGAGCTGGACGAGCTGGGCATCCGGCTGGTGGTGTCGGTGTGGCCGTCGGTCTCGCCGCTGAGCGAGAACCACGCCACCATGGAGCAGCGCGGCTTCCTGATCGGCACCGAGTACGGCCCCGTGGCGCACGCCGACTGGCCCGACCGGCGCGAGGGCGAGCGGATCCAGGTCGCCTTCTACGACGCCACCCACCCCGGGGCGCGGGAGTTCGTCTGGTCCCGGGTGCGGCAGAACTATCTGGAGCCGTACGGCATCCGCGCCTTCTGGCTGGACGCCTGCGAGCCCGAGCTGAAGCCCGGCTTCTCCGCGAACCTGCGCTACCACGCGGGCCCCGGTCTCGAGGTCGGCAACCTCTACCCGCGCGAGAACGCCCGCGCGCTGTACGACGGGATGCGGGCGGCGGGCGAGGAGGACGTCGTCACCCTCATCCGCTCGGCCTGGGCGGGCAGCCAGGCCTACGGCGCCGTCCTGTGGTCCGGCGACATCGGCACCGACTTCCCGACCCNGTGGTCCGGCGACATCGGCACCGACTTCCCGACCCTGCGCCGCCAGATCGCCGCCGGGCTCAACGTGGCACTGTGCGGCATCCCGTGGTGGAACACCGACATCGGCGGCTTCCACGGCGGCGACCCGGACGACCCGGCCTACCGCGAGGTGCTGATCCGCTGGTTCCAGTTCGGTGCGCTGTCCCCGGTGATGCGGCTGCACGGCTACCGCACCCCGGGGCTGCCGCTCGGCCCGCAGATGACCGGCGGCCCGAACGAGGTGTGGTCGTACGGCGAGGAGGCCGAACAGATCCTGGCCTCGTATCTGCGGCTGCGCGAGCGCCTCAAGCCGTATCTGCTGGAGCAGATGCGCACCGCCCACGAAGAGGGCCTGCCGCCGCTGCGCCCGCTCTTCCTGGAGTTCCCCGACGACCCGGCCGCCTGGGACATCGCCGACTCCTACCTGCTGGGCCCGGACCTCCTGGTCGCCCCGGTCCTGGAAGCGGGCGCGGTCGAACGGACGGCGTACCTCCCGGCGGGCGCGCGCTGGACGGACGCCTGGACGGGCGAGGAGTACGACGGCGGGCGGCCGGTGACCGTCCCCGCTCCCCTGGACCGCATCCCGCTGTTCCTGCGGGACGGCGCCCGGCTGCCGGTGCGGGACTGACCGCCGGAGGGGGCGTACCGCCGCCACGGGGAGCGGCGGCGGTACGCGGGCCTCAGCCGGCGCTGACGCCGAAGCTCTTGGTGCGGAAGTCCAGGCCGCCGGCCGACGAGGTGATCTCGTAGCCGAACTGGACGTCACCGATGGTCACGTCGCCGAACCAGCCCTTGGTGTTCTTGATCCAGTTCACGATGGACTTGATGTCCACGGTGCCGGAGCTGGAGTTGGAGCTGCGGATGAAGGAGAAGACCTGGTTGGCGCCGTTGCTGCCCTTGTAGACGGTCCAGCTGTGCCCGCCGAGGGTGACGGTGCCCTGGGAGGTGCCGAGGGGGCCGACCGCACCGGTCTTGTTGACCCACAGCATGATCTCGTAGTCGTAGTTGCTGTCCCAGATGTCGTACGAGGTGTTGTACGCGCCGGAGGACGGGACCGTCACGCTGTAGTTGCTGGTGAGGCTGTTGATGGCGCTGATCTTCTTGCCGACGACCTTCTTGGCGTTGGGGTAGGACTTGATGCCGCCGGTGTTCGGGTGGTTGGCCCACACCCCCCAGTCGGCGGCGGAGTTGGCCCAGATGGTCTGGGAGCCCGCGCCGGAGCCCCAGATGTTGTTGTAGAGCGTGTAGCCGCCGGTGGACCAGTTGCCCCACTGGTCGGAGGAGGACCAGGTGGCGGCCTGGGCGGGGGCGGCGGCGAAGCCGACCACGGCGAGGAGCGCCAGTAACGGCGTCAGGAGGAGCGAACGCACGGCTCGTCTTGGCACGATGCCGATTCCTTTCGGGTGGGGGGATTCCGGGGATGTATGGCGTCAGAGCGGGGCCAGGGCCACGACCGCGAAGCGGTCCAGCCTGACCTGGGTGTCGTACGCGCGGCCGGTCAGCAGATCGGTGCGCGCGGACGGGAGGGGGACGACCGCCGGGGAGCGGCCGTGGTTGAGGAGGAAGAGGAGGTCGCCGCGCGGTACGGCCTCGACGCCCTCGGGGATGCCGGGCAGCGGCGGCGCCAGCCCGGCCTCGTCGGCGGCGCGGCCCAGCAGGGCGCGCAGGGCGGCGGGATCGGGGAGGGTGGAGACGTACCAGGCGGTGCCGTCGCCGTAGGCGTTGCGGGTGACGGCGGGCAGGCCGTCCAGTTCGCCGCCCTTGATCCGGGCGACCGGTTCGGCGGTGGCCGTCTCCAGGTCCTCGGACCAGAGGGTGCCGGTGAACGGGCCGAGCCAGGGGCTCTCGGCGGTCACGGTCTCGTCCTCGTCCAGCGGCCACCACTCGTGGACCGTGCGCAGGCCCAGGATGTCGCGCAGCCGCTGGTCGACTCCGCCGGGGCGGACCCGGTCGTCCTCGTCGGCGACGCCGGTGAAGAAGCCGCAGACGAGGGTGCCGCCGCCGCGGACGTAACCGGCCAGGTTCTCCAGCGCCTCGTCGGTCAGCAGATACAGATGGGGGACGGCGACCAGGGCGTAGTCGGCGAGGTCGGCGTGCGGATGGGCGAAGTCGGTGGTGAGGTTCTGCTCCCACAGGGCCTGGTGCCAGGCGCGCAGCACCTGGTCGTAGTGGAGCCGGGAGGAGGGACGGCCGTCCTGGACGCTCGCCCACCAGGCGTGCCAGTCGTGGAGGATGGCGGCCCGGGCCGGGACGTCGCCGCCCGCTGCGGCCCCCAGCTCGCGCAAGGAGGCGCCGAGTTCGCGCACCTGGCGATACGTGCGGCTGTGCTCCCCGGCGTGGGGGACCATGCCGGAGTGGAACTTCTCGCTGCCCTGCCGGGACTGCCGCCACTGGAAGAAGCAGACGCCGTCGGCGCCGCGGGCGACGGCCTGGAGCGACCACAGCCGCATCAGCCCCCGCGGCTTGGGGTGGTTGACGCCGCGCCAGTTGACCGGGCCCGCGGCCTGTTCCATCAGCACCCACGGCCCGCCCGCCTGGGAGCGGGTCAGGTCGTGGATCATCGCTCCGTACGCGCCGCCGTACGGGTCCTTGGGGTCGGGGTAGACGTCGACGGAGACGACGTCCTCCTCGGCGGCCCAGGCCCAGCCGTCCTGGCCGATGAACAGCGGCATGAAGTTGGTGGTCACCGGGATGTGCGGGGTGCGCGCGGCCAGCGCGTCGCGCTCGGCGGTGAAGCACTCCAGCAGCGCGTCGCTGGTGAAGCGGCGGAAGTCCAGCGCCTGGGCGGGGTTGCCCAGGTACTGGGCCCGGCGCGGCGGAATGATCTCCTCCCAGGAGTCGTAGCGCTGGCTCCAGAAGGCGGTCCCCCACGCCTCGTTGAGCGCGTCGAGGCGGCCGTACTTGGCGCGTAACCAGCGGCGGAAGTGGGCGGCGGTGGTGTCGCACCAGCAGTGGGTGCCGTACTCGTTGCCGACGTGCCACATCCGCAGGGCGGGATGGCCGCCGTAGCGGTCGGCCAGGTCCTCGGTGATCCGCAGCGCGTAGTCGCGGTAGACGGGGGACGAGGCGCAGTACTGGTTCCGCGAGCCGTACCAGACGACTCCGCCGGTTTCGTCGCGCGGCAGGGTCTCGGGGTGGCGGGCGCCCATCCAGGGCGGCGGGGAGGCGGTCGGGGTGGCCAGGCACACCTCGATGCCGCCCTGGTGGAGCAGGTCCAGGACCCGGTCGAGCCAGTCGAACTCGCGGGCCCCGGGGCGGGGTTCGAGCGTCGCCCAGGAGAAGACGCCGACCGTGACGGTGGTGACGCCCGCCTCGCGCATCAGCCGGATGTCGTCGTGCCAGACGCTCTCGGGCCATTGCTCGGGGTTGTAGTCGGCGCCGTAGAGGATGCGGCCGCGGGTGGCGTCGTTCAGGTCGGGCATACCTGCTCTTCCGGGGTCGGGACGGGCGGCTCGGTCAGCCCTTGACGGCGCCGATGAGCATGCCCTTGGTGAAGTGCTTCTGGACGAACGGGTAGAGGACCGCGACGGGGATCAGCGCGAGCACCATGACGGCCATCTGCACGGCCAGGCTCGGGATCTGCTGGGTGGAGATCATCTGGGACATGCCCTGCGGCGCCTGCTGTTTGATGACGAGCTGGCGCAGGATCATCTGGAGCGGCCACATCTGCTGGTCGTTCAGGTAGAGCATCGCGTTGAACCACTGGCTCCAGTAGCCGACCGCGTAGAACAGCGACACCACCGCGATCACCGCCCTGGACAGCGGCATCACGATCTGGAACAGGATCCGCCACTCCCCCGCGCCGTCGATGCGCGCGCTGTCGACCAGCTCCGGCGCGGTGTCCTGGAAGAACGCGCGCAGCACCAGCACATTGAAGACCGAGATGGCGCTCGGCAGGATCATCGACCAGTAGCTGCCCTCCAGGCCGACCCCGGTGACCAGCAGATACGTGGGGATCAGCCCGGCGTTGAAGAACATGGTGACGAGCAGCAGCATCAGGATCGGACGGTGGAGGAACGACCCGGAGCGGGAGAGTCCGTAGGCGCACAGCACGGAGACGGCGGTGCTGATCGCCGTGCCCACCGCGGTGAGCGCGAGGCTGACGAGCGTCGCGCGGGTCACGGTGCCGCCGCTCAGCAGCTCGGTGTAGGCCCGGAAGGTGATCGTCTTGGGGACGATCACCAGACCTCCGGCCTCGGTGATGGTCTTCTGGTCGGAGAGGCTGGTCACGACCACCACCCACAGCGGGCCGAGGATCGCCAGGCACACCCCGGTCAGGGTGATGCCCTTGATCCCCTGACCGACCTTGCCCGGCTCCTCCTCCCACACCGGGCGCTTCTCCCGGCCGCGTCGGCGCAGCGGCTCGCCGGAGGGTGTCGCGGCCGGGGCAGCGGGCCGCTCGGTCACGGTCATTTCCGGTAAACCCCCTGCTCGCCGAGCATATGGGCGACTTTGTTGGCGATCAGGACCAGGGCGAGGCTGAAGACGCCCTTGATCAGGCCGCCCGCGGCGGCGATCCCGTAGTCGGTGTTGGCGATGCCGACCCACCACACATAGGTGTCGAAGACCTCCGAGGCGCCCGGCCCCACCGCGTCGCGCTGGAGCAGGATCTGCTCGAAGCCGACGGTCAGCGCGTCGCCGACGCGCAGCACCAGCAGCAGGGCGATCACCGGGCGCAGCGCGGGCAGCGTGACGTGCCACATGCGGCGCCAGCGGCCCGCCCCGTCCACGGCGGCGGCCTCGTACAGGTCCTGGTTGACGGCGGACAGCGCGGCGAGGAACACGATCACGCCCCAGCCCGCGTCCTTCCACACCAGCTGGGCGGTGACGAGGAACTTGAAGACGCCCGGGTCGGTCATCAGGTCGAAGCCCTCGTACCCGTGGGACCGCAGCTGCTGGGCGAGGAGCCCGGCGCCGCCGAGCATCTGCTGGAAGATCGTGATGACCAGCACCCAGGAGAAGAAGTGCGGCAGATACAGGATCGACTGCACCAGGCCCCGGAGCCGGTCGCTGAGCACGCTGTTGAGCAGCAGCGCGAGCGCGACCGGAACCGGGAAGAACAGCACCAGCTGGATGAAGGTGATGCTGAGGGTGTTGGCGAAGGCGTCCCAGAAGCGGCTGTCCTGGAAGAGCAGGGTGAAGTTCTCGAACCCGACCCAGGGGCTGGTCCACAGCCCCTGGGTGAACGGGTCGTAGTCCTTGAAGGCGACCGTGGTCCACAGCAGCGGGACGTAGGTGAACAGCACCAGCAGTCCGACGGCGGGCGCCGTCATCAGCAGCAGGGTGCGGTCGCGGCGCAGCCGGTGCCACCACCGGACACGGTCCGCGGGGCGGCCGCGGGTGCCCCGGCGGCCGCCGCGCTCCGGTCGGTCGCCGGTCGCCGTCCGGCCGTCGGGGTGCCGGTCGCGGAGGTGCACCGCCATCAGGCGCCGCTGCCGTTCTCTTCCAGGAGCTTGGCGTACCAGTCGCGGAGCCGGTCGCCGCCGCCGCTGCGCCAGTCGCTGATGGCCCGCTGGGCGTCCTTGATGGTCTTGCGGCCGCGGGTGACGTCCTTGGCCAGGTCCTCGAAGGGTGTGTAGAGGGAGGCGTACCGGTTGGGCTCCTGGATCTGCATGCCGTAGAAGAGCGGCTTCTTCGCGAACTTGCCCATGCGCTGCATCCAGCCGCAGTAGTCCTTAACCATCTGCGGGAAGTCCGGATACGCGACGCTGGCCTGGGGGGACGCGATGAAGCGGTAGGTGTCCTGGACGTCCCGCACACCGGTGGCGTTCTTGACCGGGAGGCCCTTCTTCAGGGTGTGGTGCACGCCTTCGACGCCGTAGTCGATGAGGCGCTGCTCCTTGGTGCCGTAGGGGGCGGCGATGAAGTCGGCGAGGGCGAGGATCTCCTCGATCTGCTCCTTGCCGAGGTTCTTGTTGAGGAAGGACCAGATCGCGGCGGGCGGGTCGAGGTAGATGACCGGGTCGCCGCCGTCGGGGCCGAAGTAGTCCATTCCCTGGATCTTGAAGTCGGGGTGGGGGCCGGCCTGTTCGAAGGTGGCGCCGTACCATTTGGCGTCGCCGTCGTTGTAGATGAGGGTCTGGCCGGAGGTGAAGCGGGTCAGCGCGTCATTGGCCTTCCCGGCGATGGCGTCGGGGTGGACATAGCCCTTGGCGAAGAGCTTGCGGCACCACTCCAGGGCCTCCAGATAGTTGTCGGTCTCCACCTTGTGGACGAGCTTTCCGTCCTTCTCCACCCAGTAGTACGGCTTTTCGCCCGGGCAGCCGAAGAACCGCTGTGCCGCCCACCACATGTCGTCGCACGCCCACACCTTGCTCTTGGGCCGGGTGATCTCCTTGGCGAGGGCGAGGAATTCGTCCGGGCTCTTCGGGACCTGATATCCGTTCTTCTTGAACAGGTCCTCGCGGTAGTACGGGATGACCCCGGAGAGCGGACGGGAGGGCATCGGCAGACCGCGGAGCTTGCCGCCGAAGACGGACATCTGCCAGGCGGCGGTGGGAATGGCGGCCAGGTTGGGGTATTTCTTGACCTTGTCGCCGGAGAGATACGGGCCGAGGTCGGCGAATTTGGCGCTGACCGCGCCGTGGATCTTTCCGCCCATCTCCCACAGCGGAATCATCACGATGTCGGCGATGTCTCCGGAGGCGAGGACCGCGCTGAGCTTTTCGCCGTAGGTGTTGCCGTCCTGCGGCTGAAGCTTGATCTTCGCGCCGAGCGCCTCGTTGACGGCCTTGTAGTAGGCGTTGTTCTTGGGCGGCGGAGTGCCCCACAGCGGCTCGAACATGGTGTAGCTGCCGCCGTGGCCGGGCTTGCCCCGCACGGAGGCGACCAGTTCGGCGGGGGGCGGGGCCTTGGTGTAGCCGGGGCTGGAGCCGTTGACACTCGGAATATCCGGGTCCGCCACCTTCGAGGCCACATAGGTCGGCAGCAGCTTCTTCAGCTCCTTGCCGGAGGTGGTCCCGTTCTTGTTGCCGCCGCTCTCCGTGGAGCACGCGGACAACAGCGGAACGCCTCCCGTCACGGCCGCCGCGGCGATCGCCGTGGAGGCCAGGAAGGTTCTCCGGCTGGGAGGGGAAGTGGAGGCCGAAGCCTGGGAGTTCGGCATTGCGTCAACCCTTCGTGGCGAGCCCGCCGTACGACCGATGGTCGAAGCGCTTCGATATTGCGCTGAGATTAAGTCGGGGGGTCAGGTCGCGCAAGGGCCGGACGGGAAGCAGTGGTCGACGTTCCGTTGATTCTCGCCTTTTCACAACCGGATGGCGGGAAAGGGGCGTTGAGTCGTCGAGCCTTGACAGGGCAGGCTCTGGGCCCGCAGCATCGAAGCGCTTCGAATCACACCTCCGACCTCCGCGAGGAGACCTGTGAGCGGTTGCGAGCCCGGTGAGCCGACGCCCCGTCCGCCCTTCCGCGATCCGCGGCTGCCGCTCGGCACCCGCGTGGACGACCTGCTCACCCGGCTCACCCCCGACGAGCGGATCGCGATGCTCCACCAGTACGCCCCCGCGGTGGAGCGGCTCGGCCTCGCCGCCTTCCGCACCGGGCAGGAGGCGCTGCACGGCGTCGCCTGGATGGGTCCCGCGACGGTGTTCCCGCAGGCGGTCGGGCTCGGCGCCACCTGGAGCCCGGACCTGGTGCGGCGGATCGGCGAGGCGGTCGGCACCGAGGTGCGGGCCATGCGCGCCCGCGACCCGCGGGTCGGGCTCAATGTGTGGGCGCCCGTGGTCAATCTGCTGCGCGATCCGCGCTGGGGCCGCAACGAGGAGGGGTACGCCGAGGATCCGTACCTCACCTCCGCCCTGGCCGCCGCCTACACCCGCGGGCTGCGCGGCGACCACCCGGACCGCTGGCGCACCGCCCCGGTGCTCAAGCACTGGCTGGCGCACAACAACGAGACCGACCGCGACACCACGTCGTCCTCCGTGCGCCCACGCGTCCTGCACGAGTACGACCTCGCGGCGTTCCGCGGCGCTGTGCGGGCGGGCGCGGTGGCCGGGGTGATGCCCGCGTACAACCTGGTCAACGGGCGGCCCAACCACGTCTCCCCGTATCTGCGGGAGCACCTGCGCACCTGGACCGACCAGCGGCTGGTGGTCTGCTCGGACGCGGGCGCGCCCTCCAACCTGGTCGACTCCGAGCACTACTTCGCCACCCACGAGGAGGGCGTGGCGGCCGCCCTGCTCGCCGGGGTGGACAGCTTCACCGACCACGACCAGGACTCCTCGAAGACGATCGACCGGGTGCGGGGCGCGCTGGCGCGCGGGCTCATCGACGCGTCCGTCGTCGACACGGCGGTGCGGCGGCTGCTGACGATGCGGTGCGCGCTGGGCGAGTTCGACGGGGAGGACGATCCGTACGCCGACCCGCGGGGCGCCGGTTTCGACACGCCCGCGCACCGGGCGCTCGCCCTGGAGGCCGCCGAGCAGGCCGTCGTCCTGCTCAAGAACGACGGGCTGCTGCCGCTGTCGCCGTCCGCCACCGGCACCGTGGCGGTGGTCGGCCCGCTCGCCGACGAGTGCAAGCTCGACTGGTACAGCGGCAGCCTGCTGCGCCGCAGCTCGCTGCGCGAGGGACTGGCCGCGCGGCTCGGCGCGGACCGTGTGGTGTGCGTGGAGGGGACGGACACCGTGCGGCTGCGCACCGCGGCGGGCTGGGTGCGGGTGCCACCCGGTGCCGTGGCGGAGGAGCGGGGGCGGGAGGCAGCGCGGGAGGCGGCGCTCAACCCGGCGCACGCGACGGGGCGCACCGACCTGCCGCCGCTGGCCATCGGCGACACCCCCACCGACCTGGCCCTGGCCGACTGGGGTGGGGGCGTGTTCACGCTGCGCGCCCCCTCCGGGCGTTATCTGACGGTCGCCGACGACGGCTTCGTACGGGCCGCCGCCGAGCAGCCCGGGGGCTGGGTGGTCCAGGAGACGTTCGCGCTGGAGCGGCACGGCGACGGACATCTCCTCAGGCACGGCGGGACGGGCGGGTATGTCTGTGTCGCCGCCGACGGCCTGAAGGTTGCCGACCGGTCCCGGGCCGAGGTCTTCCACCGTGAGGTCGTCGAACGCGGCGAGGACGCCGTCGCGCGCGCCGCCGCCGGCGCCGACGCGGTCGTCGTCGTCCTGGGCAACGATCCGCACATCAACGGCCGCGAAACCGAGGACCGCACCACCCTCGCCCTGCCCGCCGGGCAGGACCGGCTGTGGCGCGCGGCCCACGCCGCCAACCCGCGCACCGCACTGGTGCTGACCAGCAGCTACCCCTACGCCGTCGGGGACGCCGCCGACGCGCTGCCCGCGCTGCTGTGGACCGCGCACGGCGGCCAGGCCGCGGGCACCGGGCTGGCCCGGGTGCTGTGCGGCGACGTCTCACCGGCCGGGCGGCTGCCGCAGACCTGGTACGCGTCCGAGGACGACCTGCCGGACCTGCTGGACTACGACATCATCGCCTCGCGCGCCACCTACCTCTACTTCGACGGCGCCCCGCTCTTCCCCTTCGGGCACGGCCTGTCGTACACCCGCTTCGACTACGACGGCCTGCTGGTGCGGCAGGACGGTGACGGGGACGCCGCCGGGGCGCTGGCCGTCGAGTGCACGGTCACCAACTCCGGCCCGTGCGACGGGGACGAGGTGGTGCAGATCTACGCGAGCGCCCCGGGGGCGCGCGTGCCGCGCCCGCACCGCCTGCTGATCGCCCACCGCCGGGTGTTCTTGCGCCGGGGCGAGAGGGTGCGGCTGTTCTTCACCGTGCCGGTGGAGGAGGCGTTCGGGTTCTGGGACGTGGCGCACGGCCGCTGGACCGTCGACCCGGGCCCGTACGAGGTCCACGCGGGCGCCTCCAGCACGGACATCCGCCGCACCGCCGCCCTCACCCTCGACGGCCCGCCGCCCGCCCCGCGCCCGGTGCTGCGGCGCGGGCTGGAGGCCGCGGACCACGACGCGGCGGACGGCACCGTGCTCGTCGACCGCACCAAGGCGCGCGGTGACGCGGTGGCCTGCGGCGGCGAGACGGTCGGCCGACTGCTCTTCCGCGCCTGCGACTTCGGCGCGGGCGCGACGGCGGTCACGGTCGAGGCGGCCCACGAGGGGACGGGCGAGCCGGTGGTCGAACTCCACCTCGCCGACGGCACGCCGCTGGCCACCGTCGCCATCCCGCCCACCGGCGGCCGCTACGCGTACACCACCGTCCGCACCGCCCTGTCCACGCCCCCGGCCGGGGTGCACGACCTCCACGTCACGCTGCGCGGGGCCCTCAGACTGGCCCGCCTCGGCTTCTGAAGGTCGAGGGTCCGGGAGAAGCCGAGGCGGGTCCAGGGGGTGTTCGTTACAGGTCGAGCCCGGTGAGGACCATGACCCGCTCGTACGTGTAGTCCTCCATCGCGAAGCGCACGCCCTCGCGCCCCACGCCGGACTTCTTGGCGCCGCCGTACGGCATCTGGTCGGCCCGGTACGACGGCACATCACCGACGATCACGCCGCCGACCTCCAGCGCGCGGTGCGCGCGGAACGCGGTCTGCACATCGCGGGTGAAGACGCCCGTCTGGAGCCCGTACTTGGAGTCGTTGACGGCCGCGAACGCCGCGTCCTCGTCCGCCGCGCTCTGGACGGTCAGCACCGGGCCGAAGACCTCCTCGCAGGAGATCGTGACGTCCGCCGGGACGTCGGCGAGCACCGTCGGGGCGTAGTTCGCGCCCTCGCGCTTGCCGCCCGTCAGCAGCTTCGCCCCGGCCTGGACCGCCTCGTCCACCCAGGACTCGACGCGCTTGGCCGCGTCCTCGCTGACCAGCGGGCCGACATCGGTCGCGTCATCGGACGGATCGCCGGTGACCTGCCCCTCGACGGCCGCGACGATCTTCGGCAGCAGCCGCTCGTACACGGACGCGTCCGCGATCACCCGCTGCACGGAGATGCAGGACTGGCCGCCCTGGTAGTTGGAGAACGTGCCGATGCGGGTGGCCGCCCAGTCGAGGTCGGGGTCGGTGGCGTAGTCGGAGAGGACGACCGCCGCGCCGTTGCCGCCCAGCTCCAGCGTGCAGTGCTTGTGCGGCACGGACGCCTGGATCGCGTAGCCGACCTTGTCCGAACCGGTGAAGGAGATGACCGGCAGCCGCTCGTCCTGGACCAGTGCGGGCATCTGGTCGTTCGGCACCGGCAGCACGCTCCAGGAGCCCGCCGGAAGGTCGGTCTCGGCGAGCAGTTCGCCGATGACCAGCGCGGACAGCGGGGTCGCGGGCGCCGGCTTGAGGATGATCGGCGCACCGACGGCGAGGGCCGGGGCGACCTTGTGCGCGCACAGGTTCAGCGGGAAGTTGAACGGCGCGATGCCGAGCACGGTGCCCCGCGGGAAGCGGCGGGTCAGCGCGAGACGGCCCACGCCGCCGGGGTCGGTGTCCAGCCGCTGGGCCTCCCCGCCGTTGAACCGGCGGGCCTCCTCCGCCGCGATCCGGAAGACGGAGACGGCGCGGCCGACCTCGCCGCGCGCCCACTTCATGGGCTTGCCGTTCTCGTCCGAGATGAGCCGGGCGATCTCCTCGGTGCGCTCGGCGAGCCGTCGCGACACGTGGTCGAGGGCGGCGGCCCGTACGTGCGCGGGCGTCGCGGCGAACTCCGCGCGCACGGCCTCGGCGGCGGCCACGGCCTCCTCGATCTGCGCCTCGGTGGGAACGCTCACCGCGCCGACGCGCCGGCCGTCCCACGGCGACGTGACCTCGAGCGTGCTCTCGCCCGTCGCCTCGCGGCCGGCGAGCCAGAACGCATGGGTGACAGCTTCGTTTGTGTCTGGCACAGCGGATCCCGACCCTTCTGAAGTGGTGGGGTGATGGTGCGGATGTCTCTCTGCCTCCCACCGTAGGCGCGTGGGACGCGCGGCGCGTTTGTCCGAGGCGGCGCAGTCGGCGCCCGCAGCGCACCGCAATGGCGTGGCGTGTGGTGTGTGGGAAGACTCAGGACTTCAGGGCGGGCGTCGCCGGGGCCGTGGCCTTCAGGGCCAGCCAGAGTTCCATGCGGACATCCGGGTCGTCGAGGGAGCGGCCCAGGATCTCCTCCACGCGGCGCATCCGGTAGCGCAGCGTGTGCCGGTGGACGCCCAGGTCGGCGGCGGCCGCGTCCCACTGGCCGTGCCGGGACAGCCAGGCGCGCAGGGAGGCGACCAGATCGCCGCGGCCGGTCGCGTCATGGTCGTGGAGGGCGCGCAGCATGCCGTCGGCGAAGGCCCGTACGGCGTCGTCGGCGAGCAGCGGCAGCAGCGAACCCGCCGCGACGTGCTCGTGCTCGACCAGCACCCGGCCGCGCCGCCGGGCCACCGACAGGGCCTGCTCCGCCTGCCGGTAGGCGGCCGCGGCCGCGATGGGGCCCGCCGGGGCGGACAGGCCGACCACCAGCTCGCCACCCTGGGCGGTGCGGTCGCGGGGGCGGGTCGCCGTGCCGCGGCGGCTCTCGATCTCCTCGGCGTGCTCCGTACAGACGGCGACGGCGCTCCCGCCGTCCGGGGCCAGCACGATCAGCCGCTCACCGTCGGGCACCACGAGCACCGCCTCCCCGGCGCGGGCGGCGGCCGCCTCCATGGCGTCCACGAGCACGCCGAGGGGGTCGGTGCGGTCCGGGTCGCCCGGCGCCGCACCGGTGCCCGAATCGGCGTCCGCTGACGTCTCCGCCGCTGTCTCGTCGGTCGCGTACGCCGCGTGCGACGGGTGCGCACCGCCGCTCGGCACCGCCTCGGCGACCAGCATCCGGAACGGGGCGTCCAGCAGCCCCCCGTACAGCGGCCCGGCCACCGCCCGGGCGTGGTCCGGCTCCCCCGCGAGCAGCATCCGCAGGACGGCGGTGCCCAGCCGCTGCTCGGCCTCCCGCAGGGCCCGGGACCGCTCGGTGGTCAGGGTCAGCAGCGCCACGGCCGAGTGGACGGCGTACCGCTCGGCGGTGCCCAGCGGCGCGCCCGTACCGACCGCGAGGACGCCCCGGGTCCGGCGCCCGGTGCCCAGCGACTGGAGTTCCACCCGGTCCGTCGGCTCGTCGCCCGCCTCCGCGCCGCTCCCGCCGACCACCACGCTCGCCGGGGCGGGCCGGGCGCGCAGCCGTTCGGCATCGGCGGTGTGGCGGGCGGCGCGGCGGGCCGCCCAGTCGGGGGCG